>NZ_AZCR01000002.1:65530-95739 GCF_001433875.1 Lactobacillus delbrueckii subsp. delbrueckii DSM 20074 = JCM 1012 | reverse complement strand
GCAAGTTTGATTTCTTTAGTGTATTTAGTCATGAAAATAACCCCCGAAATTAGTGTCCTAATTTCGGGGGTCATATCAAAATCCCAGCCTCTTGGTAGGTCTTTGATTAACGACGCAAACCCAAACGAGCGATCAAAGCACGGTAACGTTCCAAGTCATTTTCTTGCAAGTAGCGGAGCAAGTTACGACGGTGACCGATCTTCTTCAACAGACCAACGTATGAGTGGTGGTCGTGTGAGTGTTCACGCATGTGTTGAGTCAAGTTGTTGATGTCTTCAGTCAAAACAGCAACTTGTACTTCTACGGAACCAGTGTCGCCTTCGTGAGTTGCGTATTCCTTGATGATTTCGTTCTTTCTTTCTTTTGAAACTGCCATGTTTCTGCACCTTTCTTTTGAAAAATTGCCCCGGACAGCGTCAGCCGTTAGGTGAAGCGTAAAGACAACGCCAGGGGTTCACATAACAAATATAATCATACCCGATTTTTTGGAAAAAGCAAGTAAAATTTCTTCTTGCATCTGGCGCTGGCTTTCAGTATAATAACTTAGTGAATTTCATTCAGTTATTGGAGGTGAACCTAATGCCACAAATCAAATCTGCTATCAAGCGTGTTAAGACTCAAGCTGTTGCTAACGAACGCAATGCTGCTCAACTCAGCACTATGAGAACTGCCGTTAAGAAGTTTAAGGCTGCTCAAGCTGCTGGTGCGGACAACGCCTCCGAATTATACGTTGCTGCTATCCGTGAATTGGACAAGGCTGCTTCAAAGGGCTTGATCCACAAGAACAAGGCTAACCGTAACAAGAGTCGTTTGGCTAAGCTTGCTAAGTAATTAAACTAGCAATCAACAAAAGAGCGAGAAACAATTCGTTTCCCGCTCTTTTTCTTTTGTCTTTTTCTGTTCCCTGTTTTTTCTCTTTTTGCCTAGCAGGTCAGGATAAAAGCCTTTAAAAAGCGGCTGCCCTGGTAGACCCCGCTCTTGTAGCGGTAGTCCAGCTGGATCAGCTGGCCCAGCATTTTCTTCAGCTGGCCGACCTTCGCCCTGGACTTCAAGGCTGTCTTGACCCGGTAAGGGTGGGCGGACAATTCCTTAGCAATCTCGCTTTCACTCCGCCTTCTCTGCCCCATCACCTTCACGCAGAGCAAAAATTCAACCTGGCTGAAAAAGACCGCGACCAGCTGCAAGGGATAAGTCCCCTCCCGCAGCTGCCCGTCCAGGCGGTCGATTGCCTCTTGGTAGTCCCCTCTTAAGGCAGCCTCTAGAATAGCAAAAACGTTCTGATCTAAGCTGAGATCGATATTCCGGTCCACCAGGTCCCGGCTGATTTCCTGGCCGTCGCTGATCGCCTTCAGCTTGTTGTAATTGCCCAAGGCCGCGTCCAGGACCTGGTCACTTCTCTCCATGAGCAAGTCCAGGGCCCCGCCGGCAAAGCGGTAGCCTTCAGCCTTGACCAAGGCCTGCATAACCCGGCCGCTTTCATAGCTTTTGACCGCTGTTGAGACCGTATTGAAGCTCTTTTCCACCTGCTTGGTCAGTTTCTTGCGCCGGTCCAGCTTCTCATAGCTGGCGACTAAAACGATCACGTCGTCGATCTGGTCCAGGTGACTGAAGATTTCCAGCAGCCGGTCCCCTTGCTGCTTGTACTTGACCGGGAACTTTCCCGTCAAAAAGATGGGGTTCTTGACTAAGACTAATTTTTGCTGGCTGAAAAGGCTGGCTTCTGCCAAGGCCGCGATCAAGTCGTCCAGCGGGTCGCTCTCACAGTCAACCGTCACCTTCTCCAGGCCTTGAAAGGCTGCCTGCTGGACATAGTTATGGGCCAGATAGTCATTTAAAAAAGCGTCCGGTCCCTGCAGCAGGACATTCGGGTTTCCCGCCTGGCTGTTAGGAAACAGGGATATCAAATTTGGCAAGCCGCTTTCCTCCCTCTAAAAGTAAACTCCTTAATAATGATAACACACCCGCCGCCCTTCCAGAAAACTGCTGAAGTATTCCCTGATGCCGTAATGCCAGCTGATCATCCCTTCCGTTTGGGTATTGAGATAAGGAATCCCCAGCTGGTGCAATTTGGCTAAGGTTTCCGGCTTGGGGTGGTGGTAGCGGTTGTTCCGGCCAGCGGAGATAAAGACTAATTTTGGCTGGATTGCCCGCAAAAAGACAGTTGAAGAAGAAGTATCGCTGCCGTGGTGGCCAAGTTTGAAGTAGTCAATTTTCAAATCGGGAAACTTCTTAATGATTGCCTCCTCACCTGCCTGGTCCAGGTCCCCGGTAAAAGCCCAGCTTTTCCCAGCCAGGCGGCAGGTAAGCGACAAAGAGTCCTTGTTTTCCCCTTTTCCCGCTACTTCCGGGTGAAGAACCTGGAAGTTGATCGCTTCTTTCACCTCCATCCCTGCCTTCAGATCAACCAGCTCGGTCTTCTCTACTCGGCCGGCTATCCTGGCCCTAAAGCTCGGATTTTGAATAAGACCTGCTCCCATATAGAGGCGCTTAACCGGCATTTCCTCGAGCAAGGGGCCCAGGTCACCAACATGGTCAGCATCCTGGTGGCTGACGAAGACCCCGTCGATCTGGCTGATTCCCTGGGCTTTAAGCAAAGGAATGGTAATCCGGTCGATCTGGGGCTGGCTCTGTTTCTTTTTACCAAAAGTCAGCTTGCCCCCGGTATCGATCAAGTAGACCTGGCGGCGGATGGGCGTCGTTAAAAGAATGCTGTCGCCCTGACCCACATCGATAAAAGAGACCTGCCCTTCCAAGGGAAAGTGGATGCTAACAAAAATTAAGAGATAGACCGCCGCCAGAATATTGCGGTATTTCTTTTTCCGCGTTATGAGATACAGGAAGGTTAAGACAAAAAGCAGGGCCAGCTGCCAGGCCTTGACCTGGCCATAGATCAGCTGGCCAAAGCCGGTTTTCGCCACATTAGCCAGCATCCCTTCCGCCGCCTCCAGGATTTTTTCAAAAAAAGCCGCTAGACCCGGCGGAGCCAGCAAGGCCAGGCCGGTCATGGGCATGACGATATAGTTGAAATAGGGCACGACTAAAACATTGTAAAAAATCGTGCAGACATTGACCTGGTAGAAAAAGTAGAGCAAAAAAGGCGTCAGCAGGCCATTCAGCCAAAAAGCCTGCTTGCAGTCTGGCAATTTCGTCGTCAAGACCAGGCCCAGGGCTAATACATAAGTCAAGATCCCGCCGGTTTCCAGCAAAAGGCGGGGAGTAAAAAGCTGCTGGCAGCAATAAGTCAAGCCCAACAGGTCAGCCCGGCCGATCCTCCTGCTCTTAAAGGCTAATCCGGCTGAAAAAACATAGCTAAGAGTCGCCCGGATAAAACCTGGCTGGCCCGCGCTCAAGAAGACCTCAAAGGTCAATAGAGCGCAGGAAGCGGCAAAAACTTCCTCCTTGGTCATGTGCAGGTAGCTGCCGAAAACCGCCAGAGCAAAGACATAAATGCCCACATGCATCCCCGAAATGCTCAAGATATGGATAACCCCCAGGTCCCGGTAGGTATTCAAGTTGGCTTGGTTGTCCCCAGCCGGATTTTCCGCTAGCAGCAGTTCACTGGCAAAAAAGGCCAGTAGGCGGGGCAGGCGCTTCAGATAAGCTTGAATTTTCCAGCGGAGGCCATGCAGGCGGGTAAGAAGACTAGCCGGAGCCAGCTTGACCTGATAATGAGCCAGCTTGACCTGCCGGTAGACATGCTGGCTGGCCAAATAGCGGCGGTAGTCAAACTGGCCGGGATTGGTCGCTGGCTCTATTTCACTGACCGCGCCGCCAACTTCAGTTAAGTCGATGCTTTGCCCGTTTTCCAGCAAGGCTAGTGCCTCCCGGCTTGCCGGCCCGTAAACTTGCACTTTCTGCGTGGCCGTCTGCCCCCGCCCGCTCAGCCAGCCGTCGGTAATTTTCACCTGGTCGGGGTACAGGCGGATGTCGCCTGCCGGCTCACCCGGCTTAACCTGGTCCTTAGCCAGGACCAAAGTCAATAAGAGCAAGAAGGCCAGGGCGAGTTTAAACAAACCGCCATATTTATCCTTGAGCAAAAAGAGCAGGTAGAACAAGGCGGCCAGGGCAAAAAGCTTCCCCCATTTTTGCGACTGGAAGATCCCGCACAAGCTGACGCTGGCCAAGGCCAAAAGAAAGTAAAAGCCGGCTTGCAGGCTAGATTGTAAGCTGGTCCTTAATTGCCGCGAAGGTCTTGTCGCCAATTCCCGACACCTCTTTCAACTCGTCAATACTCTTAAAAGACCCTTTTTCCTGCCGGTAGGCAATGATCTGCTCGGCCTTCTTCTCCCCGATCCCGTTCAGCTTCTGCAGATCGCTGGCTGTAGCCGTGTTCAAATTGATCAAGTCACCAGAAGCTGCCCCGGAAGTTGAAGAAGAGACTGATGAGGCTGAGGCTGATGCAGAAGTAGAAGAAGCCGGAGCGGATGCTGCAGCAGAGTTAGCGGTCTGGGCCGCTTCCATCTTGTCCCCCTTGCCGGGGATGTAGATCTTGTCTTGGTCTTTTAAAAGCTGGCTGCGGTTGATGGGCTGCAATTGGGCATCCTTGGTCAAGCCCCCGGCCTTTTCAATCAAGTCTTCCAGCCGGGCTCCGTTTTTCAGCCGGTAGACCCCCTGGTGCTTGACCGCTCCTGAAATATCGCAGACTACTTCAGCGTTTGCCGCAGAAGCCGCTGAGCTGGCGCTAGCAGCCACTGAACTGACACTAGAGCTTTGCAGGCTTTTCCCGCTGTTTTCACTCATGCTCTGGCTGCTGGACAAAAGAGCAGAATTGTCAGCAGCCGGCTGCCGGTTGGCATAATAAAAGCCCCCGGCCGCCAGCAAGACGACTACGATGTACATTTTCTTATCCATAAGCCAGGCAAGCAGGTCCTGCAGCTTTTGCTTGCCTTCCGTTCTTTCGTTTGACTGATTCATTTTTATCACCTCAATAACTAATACGCCAAAAATGGTCTTTTTTCCTAAATATAAAGAAAAAGACAAAATTTACTGAGGTAAAAAAGAACCGGAGGCTGGCTCCGGTTCTCTTCTTAACTATTCAGTTTTCTACTTGTAATGCTTTTGCAGGTATTTCAAGGCATCATCAAAAGTTGCCACCGGCACGATCTTCATCTTCGTGCCCAGCTTCTTGGCCGTTCTTTTGGCCACCGCGTAGTTGGTCTGGGACTTCTTGACCCCGGTCTGGTCAGTTGGGGCGAAAAATACTTCTGCCCCTTCTTCATCCGCGGCCACGACCTTCTTGTCCACGCCGCCGATAATGCCGACCTTGCCGTTTGCATCGATCGTCCCCGTCCCGGCTACCTTGTGGCCCTTGGTCAAGTCCTTGCCAGTATAGTTTTGGTAGCAGGCCAGGGAGAACATCAGACCAGCTGACGGGCCGCCAATGTCGCCCGTGCTAATCGTCGTCTTCGGGCTGACTTCCACCTTGACCCTTTCCACCATGCTGATCCCGATCCCCGGCTTGCCGGTGCCTTTCACCTTGACGATTTTCCCGGTAAAAGTCTGCTTCTTCCCGGACCGCAAAACCGTAATCGACACCTCCTGCCCGATCTTCTGCTTCTGCAGGTAGCTCATAAAGCCCTGGACAGACTTGAACTTGTGCCCATTAGCCGCTACGATCGTGTCCCCGATCAAGAGCTTCTTTTTAAAACTGGAGCTGGACTGCAGGTCCATCACATATACGCCCTGGTATTTCAGCTTGGGTTTAAGCCCGGCCTTCTTGGCCGCGTAATAGATGGCCGTCTGCTGGCTGGTCTGCATGTACCATTCCTGCAGCTGTTCATATTGCTCCGTGCTTGATCCCCCGGTCACTTCATCCATGGTCAGGCGGTCTTCATAAGGCTGGGTAAAGGACCATAAATAATCGCCCAAAACCGCCCTCCGCTCACTCACGGTCACGAAGTAGAGGTTATTTTTAGCCTTAACCCCGGCCGTCTTTAAATAATTGCCGACCGGCAGGGCATCCCCGGGCGCCTCAATCACGTATTTGGTTGGCAAGAGCAGGACCAGGGCCAGCAGGATAACCGCAAACAAGCCGACCAGGGCCCGGCGCCACTTCTTGCTTTGTCCATCTTTCTTAACTTTCACTTTGCAGCTTCTCCTTCAAGGCTCTGGCAGCCTTTTTGGGCAAAAAGCGGTCCAGCTCGCCGCCAAACATGGCGATTTCCTTCAGCATGCTCGATGCCAAAGCACTATTGGCCGCCTCAGCCATAAACAAAACAGTCGGCAGGTCCGGGGCCAGGTCCCGGTTCAACTGGGCGATCTGCTGCTCATAGAGAAAATCGCTGCTGTTGCGAACCCCGCGTACTAAAACCCCGGCCTCTAATTCCTTGGCCAGGTCCACCGTCAGCTGGCCCGGCCGGGCCAGGATCTCGACATTGGCCAGGCCATGCTCTTTTACCGCGTCCTTGATCAAGTCCACCCGCTCATCCGGCGTAAAAAGCGCCTTTTTTGAGTTGTTGGTCATCACTACGACCAAGAGGCGGTCAAAGACCTTCGCCGCCTGCTCAATTGTATCCATATGCCCGTTGGTAATGGGGTCAAAACTCCCCGGAAACAACGCTGTCGTCATCTATTCTGCCCTCTGGTAAATTCTTACGATCGTCTTGCCCATATGGTGGTCTTTCAAAAGGTCAAAGCCGGCAACCGGCGGCAAGTCTGTCTGCTCATCAGTTTCCACGACAATTTTTGCCCCCGGCTTAAGCAGGTCCAGCGAAGCCAGAGCTGTCATGTCCTTGACCATTTGCTGCTTGGCATATGGCGGGTCCAAAAAGACCAGGTCAAACTTCCTTTCCTGGTCAGCGAAGACCTTCAAGGCCACTTTCGCCGGCATGGTGAAGACCTCAAAGCGGTCCGGCTCCTTGGTCAAGTCCACGTTTTTCCTGATGATCTGGCAGGCCGGCCGGCTGACGTCGTTCAGCACCGCATGCTCGCAGCCTCTGGAAACTGCCTCAATCCCCAAAGCCCCGCTGCCCGCGTACAGGTCCAGGACCTCTCCTCCAGCAAAAAACTGGCCCAGGGAATTGAACAAGGATTCCTTGACCTTGTCGCTGGTCGGCCGGGTCTTCTGGCTCTTGAGGGTAAACAAGTTCCGTTTGGCGTATTTTCCAGAAATAATTCTCACTTAATCCAGTCCTCTTTATCTGTCTGATTTAACTTCTCTTCGGCCTCCTTGGCCATGTCACTGATCTGCTGCTCAATCTTCTGGTTGTCCAGGTCCAGGGCATCATTTTGGGAAAATTCAACCTTCTTAACAAAGCTGAAGGTCCGCAGCTTGCTTGCCGTTTCTTCCGCCTCTGCCTGGTTGACGTAGAGAATCAAATAGTGCAGCTTTTTGGAAAAATAAACAATGTCCCCGAACCTGCGCAGCTTGAACTGATCGTTGTTGACATTACGCAAATAAACGATCAAGCTGGTCCGGCTGGCAATCTCCTGCTCAGCTAATTCTTGGTTAATACTCATCCTCTGCTTGCACCTCCTGTCTGATTTTTTCTTCCGCGGTAACATTTAAGACCAGGCCGATCGCTGCCGACAAGACCCAGAGTGAGGAACCCCCGTAAGAGATAAAGGGCAGGGTCACCCCGGTGATCGGCATGAGGCCTAAGACCGCGCCAACATTAAATAAAGTCTGGAAAAAGATAATCGCGGTCACCCCGAAGCAGATCAAGGTGGAGTACTGGGACTGGGCCTTGACCCCCCGCTCCATGATCAAAATCATCAGGTAGAAAAGCAGGCCCAAGACTACTAATGCGCCAAGAGAGCCAACTTCTTCGGCAATGATCGACAAAATAAAGTCGGTGTAAGGTTCCGGCAGATAGCCCCGCTTCTGGATACTGTTGCCCAGGCCTAAGCCAAAAAGGCCCCCGTTATGGATAGCATAATATGAATTGACCAGCTGGGCCCCTTCATTGGCAGCCGTCTTAAACGGGTGCAGGAAGGCAATAAAGCGCTTGTAGGCGTAAACATCCTGCAAGAAGCTCGGGTTCCAGGCTACGATCAAGCGGAAGCCCCCGACCACCAGAACGGTGATGCCGATGATACTCAAGAGGATGTAGCCGGTCGGGATTCCGGAAACTGAATACATGATCAGGACCAGGCAAAAAAGGATGGCTGTCCCCCCGAAGTCAGGTTCGATCAAAACCAGGATCATTAGTAAACCCGCGATGATTGCCGTAGGCAAAAGCTGGGAGATGATATGTCCGCGCACTAACCGCCCGTCGGCCTTAGCCAGCATCCGGGCCAGATACAAAGTCAGGACCAGCTTGGCTAATTCCAAGGGCTGGATGTTGATTGGGCCCAGGTTGATCCAGCCCTTGGCCCCGTTGACCGCCTGGCCAAAGAGGCGGACATAGACCAATAAGCCGCCCACAATTACCAGCAGCCACAAGAGCAACTTGCCCCGCCTTAAGTAGTCCAGGTTGATGCTGTAACAGGCCAGGCAGATCAATACCCCGAAAAAGGCGTAGAGCAGCTGCTTTTGCCCGTAAACCGTGGCCTTGAAGCCGTGGATCAGCAGGATTTCTGAACTGGCCGAATAGACCGCGATCACCCCGATCGTCATTAAAAGCAAGTAGACGATGAAGATCCGGTAGTCGAAATATTGGAATGTCTCTTTTATTTTGGCGGCCGTGGCAGCAACTTTATTTTTCTTCACGTTTTTCCCCTTCTAAAAATAATCGTCGCTTTTCATTATAAAACAAAAAAGCCCCTCCTCCTATAAGTAGAGGGAGAGACTTACCAAAAAACTAACAATTAGTTGGTCTTGGCCTTCTTCTTGTCAAACTTTTGCCGTTCTGAAGTGTTCAAGATCTTCTTCCGCAGGCGCAGGCTTTCTGGAGTTACTTCACAGTATTCGTCATCGTTCAAGAATTCGATTGATTCTTCCAAAGTCAAAGTCTTTGGCGTTCTGATGGCCGCAGCGTGGTCCTTACCGGAAGCACGGGTGTTGGTTAGGTTCTTGCCCTTGGTTACGTTCACAGCGATGTCACGGTCACGGGAAGATACACCAACGATCATCCCTTCGTAAACTTGCACGCCGGCACCGATGAAGAGCTGGCCGCGTTGTTCAACTGACTGCAGGGAGTAAGTAGTTGACTGCCCCTGGTTGATGGAAACCAAAGCACCGTTGCGCCGGCCTGGGTTCCAGTTCTTAACGACTGGCTTGTATTCGCTGAAAGTGTGGTTCATGATCCCGTAACCACCAGTTGCGGACATGAATTCGTTGTTGTAGCCGATCAAGCCACGGGAAGGAACTGAGAATTCCAACCGGGTCTGGCCGTTGCCCTTGGAAACCATGTTCTGCATTTCACCCTTGCGTTGGGACAAGCCGTCGATAACTGAGCCGACATATTCGTCCGGCACGTCAACTTGGACAGCTTCATATGGTTCGCACATTTGCCCGTCAACTTCCCGGTAGATAACCTTTGGCCGGGACAGTTGCAGTTCGAAGCCTTCCCGGCGCATTTCTTCAACCAGGATGGACAAGTGCAGTTCCCCACGGCCTGAAACAGTCCAGGCGTTCAATTGGTCAGTTGGTTCAACCTTCAGGGAAACGTCAGTCCGGGTTTGCCGCAAAAGCCGTTCTTCCAGCTTGGCTGGAGTAACCTGGCTGCCTTCCCGGCCAGCAAATGGTGAGTCGTTGGCCACGAAGTCCATTTGCAGAGTCGGCGGGTCAATCCGCAGAATTGGCAAGGCTTCTGGTTTTTCCTTGGAAGCAATGGTTTCACCGACGAAGATGTCGTTGATCCCACTGATGGCGATAATGTCGCCTGCCTTGGCTTCCTTGATTTCGTTTCTCTTCAAACCGAAGTAACCAAAAAGCTTGGTCACGCGGAAGTTTTGCTTGGAGCCGTCAAGCTTCATGACAGTAACTTCGTCGCCGACCTTGATCTTGCCTCGGTAAACGCGGCCGACGCCGATCCGGCCAACGTAGTCGTCCCAATCAAGCATGGTAATTTGGAACTGCAAAGGTTCGTCTTCGTTGTCAAGCGGAGCCGGAATGGCCTTGATGACCGTGTCGAAGACCGGGTCCATGGTTTCTTCCTGGTCAGCCGGGTCGTCTGAGTAGCTGGAAGTACCATTCAAGGCAGAAGCGTAAACAACTGGGAATTCAAGCTGTTCGTCGTTGGCGCCAAGTTCGATGAAGAGTTCCAAAACTTCATCCAGAACTTCAGCTGGACGGGAACCGGGACGGTCGATCTTGTTCACGACAACAACTGGCTTAACGCCGGCTTCCAGGGCCTTTTGCAAAACAAAGCGGGTTTGCGGCATTGGGCCTTCGTAAGCGTCGACCAGAAGCAGGACACCGTCAACCATGTGCATGATCCGTTCAACTTCCCCACCGAAGTCGGCGTGGCCTGGGGTGTCTAGGATGTTGATGGTCGTGCCCTTGTAGCTGACCGCGGTGTTCTTTGACAGAATCGTGATCCCACGTTCACGTTCAATGGCGTTGGAGTCCATTGCCCGGTCTTCCAGGTTCATGTGTTCTGGTAAAGTGTCTGACTGCTTAAGCAGCTGGTTAACCAGGGTAGTCTTACCGTGGTCGACGTGCGCGATGATCGCGATGTTTCTGATGTTTTCTCTTCTCTTTTGATCTGCCAAAAATGTTTCCTCCCCGTTCCTCATAAAAAGAACTGTGACAAAAGCACAGTTCCCTTTAGCCTTAGATAGCAGGCTGGCCGAAGTAATGTTTATATTTTTTACAATCATTTATTGTACAACTACTCTTGAGCCTGGTCAACAAATTTGCTTTAGTTTACATAAGCTTTTCAGAGAATGTTTAACCATAGCAGGCCTTTTTGTGGTAAAAATATATTAGCGATTATTTTAAAAGGAGAACCCACATTGATTTTAATGAAAGATATTGTCCGCGATGGGAATCCCGTTTTGCGGCAAGTTGCGCAAAAATTGACTTTTCCCTTGTCAGACCACTACCGCAAGCTGGCCGATGACATGATGGAATACCTGGTAAACTCACAAGATCCAAAGATTGCCGCCAAGCACCAGCTCCGGGCCGGGGTCGGTCTGGCTGCCCCGCAGGTTGGTGAGGGCGTGTCTATGGCTGCCCTGCTTGTGCCAGACGACAAGGGTGAAATCATCTTTAAGGAAGTTTACGTTAACCCGGAAATCATCTCTGAATCCGTCCGCAAGACCTGCCTGGCCGAAGGCGAAGGCTGCCTGAGCGTTGACAAGGTCATCGACGGCTACGTTCCGCGGCCAAACAAGGTTACGGTTCACTACTGGACCGTTGACGGCGAGGAAAAGACCATCCGCCTCAAGGGCTACCCGGCCATAGTCTCCGGCCACGAAATCGACCACTTGAACGGACACCTCTTCTACGACCGGATCAACAAGGAAAACCCATTTGCCCTGGATGAAGACACCATCGTCATCTACTAGGCTCAATAGTCCAAGCCAGCCCGCTTCGTCTTGGCTTGGGCTTTTTTGCCTCCTTAGATCAAGTATGTTTCTATACTTGCTTTTCTAATTATGCTAAACTTTGATTGGCTATTGAGTATTTTTGGCAAAATTTCTCAAACAGAGATCAAATTACAATTAAACAATAAGGAGATTTTTTATGATCTACAAAGTTTTATATCAAAAGGACAAGATCGTTAACCCACGCAGAGAAACGACCCAGACTCTCTACATGGAAGCCGACAACATTGTCCAAGCCAGAGCCCTCGTTGAACAAAACACCCCCTACAACATCGAGCTCATCCAAGAATTAACCGGCAACTCCTTGAAGTACGAACAAGAACACGCTGACTTCAAGCTGACTGCCTTTGGCCAAACTAACAGTGAAGATTAAGCAAAACGAAGTAGCCGTTTTCGCGATCGGGGGATTACACGAAATCGGCCGTAACATGTACTGTGTCCAGTACCAAGACGAAATCGTCATCATGGACTGCGGCATCAAGTTCCCGGAAGATGATCTACTGGGGATCAACTATGTTATCTCCGACTACTCTTACCTGGTCAAGAACCGGGAGAAGATCAAGGCCCTGGTTGTCAGCCACGGCCACGAAGACCACATCGGCGGGATTCCCTTCCTGCTGGAAAAGATTCCGGAAATTCCAGTCTACGCCACGCCTTTTGCCCTGGCCTTGATCAAGAGCAAGTGTGAAGAACACGGGATCCTGGACCGGACCGAGCTGCATGAAGAGCACGAAGACACGGTTTTGACTTTTGACAAGCTGAAGGTGACCTTCTTCAGAACCACCCACTCAATCCCCGACACTTTGGGGATTGCCGTCCACACTCCGCTGGGCGCGGTTGTCTTTACTGGCGACTTTAAGTTCGACTTGACCCCAGTCATGAACCAGCCGGCCCCTAACTTCCAGAGAATGGCCCAGCTAGGCGAAGAAGGCGTTTTGGCCCTCTTGAGTGACTCAACCAACGCCGAAGTGCCGCAGTTTACCAAGTCTGAACGCTTCGTTGCCAGCTCTTTGCACAACATCATCACCGGCATTGAAGGCCGGATCATCTTTGCCACTTTCGCTTCCAACCTTTACCGGGTGTCAACCGCCATTCAAGCCGCTATCGACACCGGCCGCAAGGTGGCGATTTTTGGCCGGAGCATGGAGAACGGGATCCAAAACGGGATCGACCTGGGCTATCTGGACGTGCCGGAAGGCTTGATTGTCGATGCTGAAGCAATCAACTCCCTGCCGCCGGAAAAGGTCATGCTCCTCTGTACCGGTTCCCAGGGTGAACCCCTGGCTGCCCTCTCCCGGATTGCCAACGGCACCCACCGGCAGATCAAGTTGAAGCCGCATGACACTGTGATCTTCTCTTCCAACCCGATTCCAGGCAACACCCTGAGCGTTAACCAGCTGATCAACAAGCTGATGGAAGGCGGGGCCAACGTGGTCCACGGCCGGGTCAACAATGTCCACACTTCCGGCCACGGCGGCCAGGAAGAACTGAAGCTGATGGTCGAACTGGCCAAGCCGAAGTACATGATCCCGGTGCACGGTGAATACCGGATGCAGGTTGTCCACACCCACCTGGCCCAGCAAGCAGGCGTGCCGGCAGAGAACACCTTCGTCTTGAAGAACGGTGAAGTGGTCTGCTTCAGCTCTGAAGGGGCCAGAATCGCCGGCGACATCCACGTCAAGGACGTCTTCGTCGACACTTCCGGTGCTGCTGATGTCGGCAACATCGTGGTCCGCGACCGGCAGATCCTGTCTGAAGAAGGGCTGGTAGTAGTCGTAGCCACGGTTGACTACAAGCACAAGCTGGTTTTGGCAGGCCCTGACATCCTCAGCCGGGGCTTTGTCTACATGCGTGAATCCCAGGACTTGATCAACGCGGCCCAGAAGCACGTCTACCATGTCTTGAAGACGGAAATGGCCAAGAGCGACAAGCCTAAGGACAGCGAAATCCGCAAGGCGATCATCGAGAACCTGCAGGACTTCCTATACTCCCGGACTGAAAGACGGCCAATGATTCTGCCAATGCTGGTCGAAAAGAAATAAAGCTTGATAGCAAAAAAGAACTCCTTCCGGAGTTCTTTTTTATTGCTTGAGGAGGTCATTAAAGGCCTCGCTCATGGTCGGGTGGGTGTAGATCTGGTCACACAGGAAGCTGTAAGGCAGCTTGGCCTTCATGGCCAGGGCGATCTGGTTGATCAGTTCATGGGATTCCAGGCCATACAGGCTGGCCCCCAGGATCTGCCCGCTTGCCGGGTCAACCAGGGCTTTGAACAAGCCCCGGCTGTCCTTGGCGACTTTGGCCTTGGGAATGGCGGCAACTGGCAGCTTGAAGAGCTGGTAGTAGCCCAGGGCCCAGACCTAGTCAGCACTTGTTCTTAAGCGGTCATCAACCTTGATATTGCCCCGGTCGTCAGTTTCAATCCCGGCTGCTGGCAAATTAAGATCAGCCGTGTTGGCCCAGGAACTTGGCCAGGGTCTTGCCCCCCTTGCCAAAACCGATGATGATGTTTTTGACTGTCTTCTTTGTTTCTTTTTCTGTCATTTTTTACCAAACTTTCTCAAAGATTAACTAACTTTTTTGTAAGTTACTTTTGGTATACCCCATTGCCTTCCTTTTGTCAGCACTTTACTTACAAAAAGTAACTTTCTTATTTTTGGGGTGAAAAAGAAAGACCAAGCTAAGTGGGCTTTCTGTCAAAAACTTTATTAAGTTAGGCTCCTGGCCCCTTGATCCGGACGATTTCCGCCAGATTCTTGCATCCCTGAACCAGGTCCTCCATGCCAACCATGGGGGAAATCTCCGCCCGGCTGATCCGGGCCCCGGTCAAGATGTAGTCTTCGGCTTTTTCTTCTTTATCCAGAGTATTCTCTGTAGAGTCACTACTCTCTTGCTTACTTTGTTCTTCTGGCTTAAAGCGGTCCTTCAAGAGCCAGACCAGGTTGGTCCGCCGCTCATTGCCCTTGACCCGCATGGCCTGGGCAAAAGCCTGCTCTTCTCCGACCATGACCAGCTTCTGAGAAGCCCGGGTGATGGCCGTATACAAAAGATTGCGCTTGAGCATGATATAGTTCTGCATGGTTAAGCAGAGAATGACCAAAGGAAATTCTGACCCCTGGGACTTGTGGATGGTGATGGCATAGGCCCTGGTCAGGTTATTCAAGTCTGCCTGCGTGTAAGCCACTTCTTTGCCGTCAAAATTGACCAAAAGCTTGACTTCGTCATCCTCGTCTTCCAGCATTTCCGGGTCAACGGCCACGACCTTTCCAATCTCGCCGTTGTAGATCCCCCGCTCCGGGTCATTTTGCAGCTGCAGGACCCGGTCATGCAGGCGGAAGTTCTCACCATGGGCCTCAACTGCTTTATCATTGCCCTTTTCCGGGTTGATCACCCGCTGGAGGGTGTCATTCAAACTGTTGATCCCCCCGTCGCCCCGGTACATAGCCCCCAGAACCTGGATGTCGTCAGCCGCAAAGCCACTCTTTAAGGCTGCCTGGGTGATTTGCTCGACGGCGCTAGGCACGGCATGGGGCTGGCAAGGAATAAAGGAGTAGCTGGCCGTCTTTTGCAAGAGAACAGCCGGGTTGGCTCCTTCGTTGACCGCGTGGGCCAGGGGAATGATCGTTGAATCGTCCTTTTGCCGGTGGACCACCTGCAACTGGCAGGTCGGAATGAAGTCCGCCTCGATCAAGTCAGCGAAAACCTTCCCCGCCCCGACGGATGGCAATTGGTCCTTGTCACCGACAAAGACCAGGTGGTGAACATTGCTGATGGCGCTGAGCAGCTTTTCAAAGAGGTAGATGTCGATCATGGACATTTCGTCGACGATCAAGATCTCCCCTTCCAAATCATTCAGCTCCATTTCCTCGCTGTTGTCGATCCCCAGGCCCAAGAGGCGGTGGATGGTCTTGGCCGGATAGCCGGTGACTTCCCCCATCCGCTTGGCTGCCCGACCGGTTGGCGCGGCCAGGAGAATCGCTTCTTCAGCTTCTTCTTCGTCCATGTCGACCAGGTCCTTTAAGACCAGCAAGATCCCGTCAATGATGGTCGTCTTCCCGCTCCCGGGTCCCCCAGTCAGGATGGAGACCGGACTGGTTACCGCGTTTTTGATGGCCTGCTTTTGCTCAGGGTCATAGCTGATCCCTAGCTTCCTTTCGGCCCGCCTGATGGCCTGGTCCAAGTCCTTTTCCCGGTAGTCAGCTTCCTTGCCCTTGGCTAAAAGATCTTCCAGGTCGGTCACGATCTCGCTTTCCACTTGAAATGGGGCCAGCAGGCTGGCCCGGCCTTTTTCCACGACGACCTTCTTCTTGGCCTGCAGGTCGTTAACTGCTTCTGCCAGGCGGTCAAAATTTATATTTGTCAGTTCCTTGGCGGCTGGCAAAAGTTCTTCCAGTTCCAGGTAGGTTTCCCCCTCCATGGTCAAGGCCTGGAGCAAAATCGCCAGGATACTGCCATCAGCCCGCTCCAGACTGTCAAGGGCAATTCCAAAGCCAATTCCCAAGTGGTCGGCCTGCTTGAAGGAATAGCCGGTCACTTCGCCTAAAGGCAGGTAGGGATCGGCCTGCAGCTTTTTCAAGGTCTGGTCATGGTACTTCTGGTAAAGGCGGCCGGACACTTTGCGGGGAATCCCGTAACTGGCCAAAGTCATAGCCAGGTCGTCAAAGGAATCCATCTGGGCCAGGCCGGACAAGAGGCTGTCTTTTTGCTTTTGGGAAAGATCCAGCTTGGCGATCAAGGCTGGATCAGCCTGCAAGCTCTTTAAGCCCCCGCCGCCCAGCTGGTCAACGATTTTTTCCGCCGTCTTGGGCCCGATGCCAGGGAACTTGTCAGAAGACAGGTACTTGACCACCCCGCCAGTCTCTTTCGGCAGGGCCGGTTGGCAGCCAGTCGCTTGAAACTGCAAGCCGTACTTGGGGTGGGTGATCAAGTCACCGGTAAAGTTGTATTCCTGGCCAAGCTCCAGGTCCCCGAAGGTCCCCGTCACCTTGATTTCATCATCGTCATAGCCGGCCAGAGGCTGACTTACGGCGACCAGCAAGATCTTGTACATGTTTTGCGCGTTTTCATAAATAACGCTCTTTACTTCACCGCTAAACTCGGTCATTTCCCGCTCCTTATTATTCTTTCCCAGCCCCTGCCTTTCCCTGGCTCAGCAGCTTCAGCAGGGACTCATACTGGTCTTTGGCTTTTTGGTAATATTTGGGATCCTGCTTTTTGGACTTGGCAAAAAATTCTTCCGCCTGCTCCCGGTCCTGGCTGAAATAAGTGAGGCCCAGCAAAAAGTTCAGCTTGCTGCTTCTCTGCCCTTCAGCAATTTCCAGGTAGCTGGCCCGGGCTGCTTCCAGCTCTCCTAAAGCCAGCCAGATGTCCCCGATGAGCTCTTTTACCCGGTTGTCACTTTCTTTGATCGACAGGGCATAAGCCAGGGCCTTCTGGCTCTGGCCCAGCTTGAGGTAGACCAGGGCCTTTTGGTACATGGTCATGTCATCATCCGGAATCTGGGCCAAGCGGGCCAGGGCCTGATCAAAGTCGCCCAGGGCGTAGTCACAAACCGCCAGGTCATAGACCAATGCCTGGGGATCTTCCGCGATCCCCCGGGCCTTGGTCAATAGCTCCCGGGCTTGCTCAGCGCTGCCCTGGTCCAGGAGGTAAGTGGCCAGCTGCAGGTAGTTGGCAGTTTCCCGGGGATTATGGTCGATTTTCTCAATCAAGGCATGAATCGCCTGGTCGACTTTTCCTTCTTCATAAAGCTGATTGATCTTCTGATCCATTACAAACCATCCGTTTCTGACATCTTGTGCTCTAAAGGAGTAACGTCTGACCACTTGACCAGCTTGAAGGCAGGGCCCTTTTCCTGGCTTGCCAAGACTGAAACGCTGGTATTGTAGATAACCCCGTTTTGTCTGAGATTGGCCAGGTCATAGCCTAAAAGCGCCCCCATGATGGCTGATAGAACTGCCCCGTGGCTGACCACCAGAACCTTGTCGCTGTCTTTGGGGTATTTTTCGGCCATTTCCCGGCCGAAATCCAGTCCCCTGGCCATGGCATGCTCATAGCTTTCCCCCTCTACGACAGTATTGTCGTATTTGTCCGGGTGATGCCAAAAATTGTCGATTTCCTGGGGATAGAGCTTTTCCGCCTCAGCATACTTCATTCCTTCTAGCTTGCCCAGGTTCATTTCCCGCAAACGTTCATCGATGTGTAAGGGCAGGCGGATCCCGGCCGCGCCAATCAGCCCTTGGGCAGTCATTCTCGCCCGGTCCAGGGGGCTGGCGTAAACCGCCTTAAAATGCTTCCCTTGTAAATAACGTCCCAGCTTCTCAATGTCGACCAAACTTTCCGGCAATAATTTTGAATCGCCTTGCCCGCCCTGGAAACGCTGCTCCAGATTCCACTGTGTCTTGCCATGTCTTACAAAATATATTTCCATGATTTTTATCGCCTCTCGTAACTATCACTATTTATTATAGCAAAAGACGGCCCCGCTAAACACGAACAAGGCCAAGTCCGCCGGGACTTGGCCTTGCCGTTAAACTAATTGCAGCTTTTTGTCATCCTTAAAGGCAGCGTCAATGTTTCCGCCTCCCAGGCATTCCTCGCCATTATATAAAACCAAAGCCTGGCCCGGTGTAACTGCCCGGGCTGGCTCGTCAAAGTAGACATCAGCAGTCTTGCTGGCTGCGTGGTACTTGACCGTAACGCCAACATCGCACTGCCGGTAGCGGAACTTGGCGGTTGCCTTGAATTCCGTGTCCTCCTCAGGGTTGCCGGTAAAGAAAGTCATGCCGGAAGCCTGCAGGCGGTCAGCGTAAAGGCGGGGGCTGTCATAGCCCTGCTCCACGATCAGCTGGTTCTTTTCCAGGTCCTTGCCCACGACAAACCAGGGAGCGGTTGACTCCTTGGTTGAACCCAGGCCCAGGCCCTGCCGCTGACCGATCGTATAGTACATGAGACCGGCATGATGACCGACAACCTTCCCGTCTGGGGTTACCATGTCCCCGCCTTGGGCTGGCAGGAATTCGCTGAGGAAGTGCTTGAAGTTTCTTTCCCCAATGAAGCAGATGCCAGTTGAGTCCTTCTTCTTGGCGTTGACCAGACCGGCTTCTTCGGCAATCCGCCGCACTTCCGGCTTGGTCAGGTCTTGCAGGGGGAACATGACCCGCTTGATCTGCTCTTGGGTCAATTGACTCAGGAAGTAAGTCTGGTCCTTGTTGCCGTCCTTTGGCCGCATCATGTGGGTTACCCCGTTTTCATCGACCATGGTCTTGGCATAGTGGCCCATGGCCAGGTAGTCCGCGTCCAGGTCCAGGGCATATTCCAGGAAGGACTTGAACTTGATTTCGGTGTTACACATGATGTCGGGGTTAGGCGTGCGCCCAGCCTTGTATTCCTTCAAAAAGTACTGGAAGACCCGCTCCCAGTATTCTTTTTCGAAGTTGATCGAATAGTAAGGGATGCCGATCTTGTCGGCTACCTTTTTGACGTCTTCGTAGTCTTCAGTTGCCGTGCAGACACCATCATCATTGGTGTCGTCCCAGTTCTTCATAAAAACGCCGACGACGTCGTAGCCCTGCTGCTTGAGCAAAAGGGCCGAAACTGAGGAGTCAACCCCGCCGCTCATGCCGACAACGACTCTGATCTTGCTATTGTCAACCATTAAATCAATCCTTCACTTCGCTTAAAATCTTCCGCTCCTCCAGGTCCTTCAAGATGTAGTCCAAAAGTTCAACCGTCGGAGCCAGCTGCTTGTTTTTAAAAATGTTTACCTTCTTCAGGCCGCTTGGATCCGTAACGACCATAGTCAAGCTGGTCAAGTCGCTCTTAATGGTCATCTTCAGCTTGGTCGTCGCGTTGTAAGGCGATTCGTTGTAAAGCGGGTGCTCATAGACAAAGTTGCCCCGGGGGGTCTTCTGGAAGCCGGCGTCAATCAACGCATACAGCTTCACGTCTGGGTTAAGCATAAACTTCCGCTTGTCGCCATTGATCATCACCGTATTAGCCATAAAGTAAAACCTCGCTTATTAATTGTAAGTACATTCCCTTGAAAAAGCAACTATTTAGTCTTCCCGCTTCCGGTCTTGCAGCTTGCGGGCCACCTTCACCAGGGCAGCCGCGAAAGCTTCCACTTCTTCAACCGTGTTGTAGCGGCCAAAAGAAATCCTGATCGATTCGCTGACCTTTGGTGAATCCTGGCCAAACATGGCCGTCAAAACGTGGGACGGAGTCAGGCTGCCGGCCGTGCAGGCCGACCCGCCTGAAACAGCGAAGCCAGCCAGGTCCAGGTTGGCCAAAAGGACATAAGTGGACAAACCGTTTAAACGGAGATTCAAGACATGGTGGGAAACCAAACCGGTCAAGGGGCTGTTGACCTCATAGGCCACCCCGCTCTCATCCAGCCGGCTCAAGATGATCTTCTGGAAATCAGTGTATTTGGCCTGCAGGTCAGCCTTGCTTTCTGCCTGAACTTCCGCTACAGCCTGGCCAAAGCCGGCAATCCCCGGCACGTTTTCCGTACCAGCCCGCCGCTTCAGTTCCTGGTCGCCGCCGTAAATCCGGTTTGGCAGACGGATCCCGTCTCTTTCATACAGGAAGCCCAGGAATTTCGGCCCGTTGATCTTGTGGGCTGAAGTCGACATAAAGTCGATTCCCATTTCTTCCACGTCCAGGTCAATGTTGCCCAGGCCCTGGACAGCGTCAACATGGAAGAAGGCCTGGCTGTCTTTGACGATTTGGCCGATATCCTTGAGGGGGTTGATGCTGCCGACTTCGTTGTTGACAGCCATGACTGAGACCAGAATCGTGTCTGGTCTGATAGCCTCGCGGAGCTGGTCAAGGGAAATATGCCCGTCTCTGTCCACGTCCAGGTAGGTCACCTCATAGCCCAGCTCCTCCAGGTGCTGCATGGACTTTAAAACTGATTCATGTTCGATCTTGGTCGTAATCAAGTGCCGGCCAACTGCTTTTTGCATTTCCGCCACGCCAAAAATTACCGTATTGTTGCTTTCAGAACCGCCGGAGGTAAAAATAATCTCCTGGTCTTTGGCATTGATTGCCTGGGCGATGGTGTGCCGGGCCGTTTCCACGCTGTTGCGGGCCTTCCGGCCCAGGGTGTGGGTGCTGGATGCATTGCCGAAGTCATTGGCCATTTCATCCGTGATCACGTCAATGACGGTCGGTGACATGGGCGTGGTTGCCGCGTTGTCAAGATATACCTGCTTCATTAAAAATCATTCTCCCTTAAGTATTCCACGATCAGTTCTGCCGCCTGGGCACCGACCTTTCTGACAAAGGCTGCAAAGTCGTTGTCAGCATCTTCATCCCCATTGTCGGAGATGGCCCGCAAGGCGATCAGCGGAACGTTAAAGTGGTAGGCCACTTGGGCAAAGGCTGCCCCCTCCATTTCCACGCACAGGGCGGTTGGGAAATTGCCCAGAATTTCGTCTTTTTGTGCCTGGGAGGAGATGAAGGAATCCCCGGTCACGACCAAGCCTTCCTTGTAGGCCACGCCCTTTTTGCCCAAAAAGTCCTTGAACTTGTCTCTTTCCGCGCAGTCCAGCTTAAAGCGGGCCGGTTCCTGCGGGATCTGTCCTTCGACATAGTTGCCCGCTGAAGTGTTGTGGGCATCGTGGTAGGCGAATTCGCTTGGTAAAACCAGGTCCATCCGCTGAACTTCTTTTTGCAAGGACCCTGCCGACCCGGTCATGATGACCAGGTCGATCTTTTCCTTGGCCAGGAGGCTGGTCAGGTTCATGGCCGCCTGGACCTTGCCGATCCCGGTCAAGCCCAGGTAAAGATCGTTGCCGGCAACGGAAAAATGTTCGAATTCCGTTGAACCGAACATTTCTTTTTTACCTGAGGAAAAGTATTGATGATAAAATTCAGCCTCTTCAGCCATTGGAACAACGATTGCAATTTTCATCGGTAATCCTCAATTCAGTTTAAAATTTCAATAAAATCACCCAAACTAGGATGATCAAGAGGCACACGACCAGGATAGCAAAATTCAGCCTTTTTTTCAGCCTTTCTGCCTTTAAGGTCTTCTGGTCCTGGTCCTGCTTAAAAGCAGGAAAAGCAGCTGAATCAGCTGCTTCCTGTCTATTTGCCTTTTCTGCTTGCTCTGCCTGGCGGCGGCGGTAATCGGAACGTTTTTCTGTCATAGTCTAACCTTCTGAACCGGTCAGCAGCATGTTTTCCCATACGGAAATAGCATAAATGGTCTTTGCGTCGACAATTTTGCCCTCTGTCAACAGGTTCTTTAACTCTTCAAGGCTGTACCATTCTGCCGTCAAAAATTCATCCTCGTCCAGGTCCAGTTTGTTAGCCACTGGGCTGAGCGTATCACAGTAGAAAAGGTGCAGCTTTTCATTGGAAAATCCTGGTGAAGTGTAGAATTCGGCAACCTTTTCCCAATATTCGGCTTTTAGGCCGCCTTCTTCATTTAACTCCCGCTTCATTGCATCCAAGGGACTCACGTCGCTAGCATCAATCATTCCAGCTGGAATTTCGAGAGTCAGTTGCTTGATCGCTTCCCGCCATTGCGTAACCAGGAGCATCTTCTTTTCATCGTTGATGCAGATGGCCGCGGCAGCAGGACGGTGGTCGACCAGCTCTCTGGAGGCGGTTTTCCCGTTTGGCAGCATCACGGTTTCAACATGCAGGTTGATGAAGCCGCCGTGGAAAGCCTCCTTCGTTGAAATTTCAGTTTCCTTTAAATCCATATGTCATTCCTTTGCTTAGTCTTTGGCCAAGTAAACGTTGATGCACTGCAGTCCGTGTTTACCCTGTGCAAGCTGGTATCTCACCCGCTGGCCGACTTCAAGCCTCTTATAGCCCTCCTCCTTGATGGCAGTATAAAAGACAAAATATGATTTGTGATTTTGGTCGTCTTCGATAAAGCCGAAACTTGCTTTTTCGGCAAATTGTTTTACAAGTCCGGTCCGCATTAGTCTTCCAGGCCTTCTTCAAGTATTTCCGGGTGGTCGCCGGCCACGATAGATGCGCAGCGGCCGCACAGTTGCGGCAAACGGCTGTCAGCGCCCAGGTCGGTCCGGTACATCCGGCAGCGTGGGCAGACTTCGCCTTCGGCCCGGCGGACAAGTACGCTAGCCTGGTCAAATTGCTTGGCTTCAGCCGGTACTTCCCCTTGGCCCATGACCAGGTTAGACACGATCAAGATTTCCCGGAAGTCTTCCCCAGCCAGCTTGTCCAAGGCAGCCTTGGCTGCTTCACCTGGGTAAACCGTTACGCTGGCTTCGAAGGACTTCCCGATCAGCTTTTGGTCCCGGGCTTCTTCCAGAGCCTTCAAAACATCGTCGCGGAGCTTCATGAATTCGCCCCAGCTTTCCTTCAAGTCGTCAGCGTCAGCGTAGTCTTCGATTTCAGGGAAGTTGGACAGGTAGACGTCTTCTTCCTTTTCCTTCAAGTAGCCCCAAACTTCGCCCATGGTGTGCGGCAAAATTGGTGCCAGGATCTTGGCCAGCTTGACAGCGGCATCGTAGATCACCGTCTGCATTGACCGGCGGGCGTGGCTGTCCTTGCCTTCGATGTAAAGGACATCCTTGGCAAAGTCCAGGTAGAAGGCGGACAGGTCGTTGGTGATGAAATTGAAGACCAGCTTGTAGACGTCAGCGAAGTCATACTTGTCGTAGTTGACAATGCTTTCGGCAACTAAGTCGTTAAGCTTGACTTCCAGGTACTGGTCGATCTTGCGCAGGTCCTTGTAAGCCACCCGGTCCTTTTCCGGATCAAAGTCAGCCGTGTTGGCCAGCATGTAGCGGAAGGTGTTTCTGATCTTCCGGTAGCCTTCTGAAACCTGGCGCAGGATGTCCATTGACACGCCGACGTCGCCGGAAGCGTCGACGGAAGCAACCCAGAGGCGGATGATTTCGGCCCCCATTTGCTTGATGACATCGTTAGGAGCGATCGTGTTGCCCAATGACTTGGACATCTTCCGCCCTTGCCCGTCCAAAGTAAAGCCTTGAGACAGGACTGACTTGTAAGGAGCTACCCCGTTGGTAGCCACGCTGGTGATCAAACTGGAGTTGAACCAGCCCCGGTATTGGTCACTGCCTTCCAGGTACATGGAAGTCGGGTAGTGAACGTCTCTGCCCAGAGCCTGGACCCCGCTCCAGGATGACCCTGAGTCAAACCAAACGTCCAGGATGTCAGTTTCCTTGGTGAACTTGCCATTTGGTGAGTGTTCTGAAGTAAAGCCTTCTGGCAAAAGTTCTTCAACCGGGTGGGTGAACCAGGCGTTGGAGCCTTCCTTGGCAAAGAGGTCAGCCACGTGTTCGATGGTTTCATGCGTCACGATGGCGGTGCCGTCTTCAGCGTAGAAGATTGGCAAAGGCACGCCCCAGGCACGTTGGCGGGAAATTACCCAGTCGCCCCGGTCCTTGATCATGTTGTAAAGGCGGGTCTTGCCCCAGGCCGGGTAGAAGGTGGTCTTTTCAATCTGGTCCAGGATCTGGTCTCTGAACTTGGAGATTGAGGCAAACCATTGCGTGGTTGCCCGGTAGACTACCGGCTTCTTGGTCCGCCAGTCGTGAGCGGCGGAGTGGACAAAGGTGCTGTAGTGCAAAAGGTTGCCGGCAGCCGCTAGCTTGTCCTTGACGATTTCGTTGGTGTCAGTGTAGAACTTGCCCACCAGGTCCGGGTCAGGGATTTCTTCAGTGAAGCAGCCCTTGTTGTCCATTGGGGACAAAACGTCAAAGCCGTAGCGCATGGCAGTGTTGTAGTCGTCTTCACCAAAGCCGGAAGCGGTGTGGACCAGGCCGGTACCATCATCGTCAGTAACGTAGACAGCTTCCATCAAAAGGCTGTCGCGGCCTTCGATGTAAGGGTGCTTGGCCACCATGTATTCCATGTCCGTCCCCTTAAGGTGCTGAACAGTCTTGTAGCTGTCCCAGCCCAAGATTTCGGCTACGGCGCTCAAGCGGTCAGTACCGACAACGTAGCGGCGGTCGCCAACTTCAACAACTGAGTAGTCAAGCTTCGGGTTAACGGCAATCCCCTGGTTGGAAGGAATAGTCCATGGAGTGGTCGTCCAGATCAGGAAGTAGGTGTTTTCTTCACTCAGTTTGCCCTTGCCGTCCTTGACCGGGAAAGAAATGTAAATTGATGGTGATTCAACGTCGTGGTATTCGACTTCGGCTTCCGCCAAAGTTGATTCACTGGACCAGGACCAGTAAACCGGCTTCTTGCCTTGGTAGATGTAGCCATTTTCGTACATCTTGCCGAAGACCCGGATTTCTGCGGCTTCAAATTCCGGCAAAAGGGTGATGTAAGGGTGGTCCCAGTCGCCCATAACGCCCAGGCGCTTGAAGTCGGTCCGCTGCTTTTCAACCTGCTCCATGGCAAACTTCCGGCACAATTCCCGGTAAGCAGCCCGGTCCATGGTCTTGCGGTCAACGCCCTGCTTGGTCAATTGCTGCTCAATTGGCAGGCCGTGGGTATCCCAGCCCGGAACGTAAGGAGCGTAGTAGCCTTCCATGTTCTTGCTCCGGACGATGATGTCCTTGGTGATCTTGTTCAAGGCGTGGCCCATGTGAATGTTGCCGTTGGCAAATGGAGGTCCGTCGTGAAGGTCAAATCTTTCATGGCCTTCGTTAAGCTTCAAGCGTCTTTCATAAAACTTCTGGTCTTCCCAGTTCTTTTCCCATTCTGCTTCCCGCTTGGGCAGGTTGCCCCGCATTGGGAACTTGGTCTTGCCCAGGTTCAGCGTATCCCTAACTCGCATATAAAAAATCCTTTCACTAAAATAAAAAGCCTCATCCTAGAATAGGACGAGACTATCGTGGTACCACCTAAATTGAGCCTCGAAGGGCCCCACTCCTGCCGGCTTATCGTGCCGGCCCCCGCTCAGACCAATCGGCAGCTGATCGCTCGCCGGCTTGTGTTAATCTTCCACCATCATTAACTCGCTAAAGTCGCCTTTAAGCAGGACTGCCAGTCTGATTTATTAATCGTAATTATGTAAGAGATAAAAAAAACAATGAAAAAGTTTTCTATCTACAGTAAAAGAGTTTAAGGCATCAACCAGCCCTTTGTCAAATATTTATTGCCTTTTTGCTGGCCAAAACTGGCCTTCCACCCGCAGGCGGCCTTTTTTGCTGGACTGGACAGACAAGAGCTTGACCCGGCCAAAGCGGCGCAGGCTCAAGATGTCGCCAACTTTCAGCAGGCTTTCACCTTTTTCTTCTTCATACCAGTTTAAGCGGATCTCGCCGGCCTTCAGGGCCTCTTTAACCTGGCTGCGGGACTTATTGCTTAGAGCCGCTAAAACCACGTCCAGGCGCATGGAGGAAGCTACAGCGGTAATAATCTCGGAATTGTCTTCTGCTTCCAGGCGGTCTTTTAAGGGCTTCTCTTCTAGGCGGACCTTGACTGGCCCCATCCGGTCGATTTGACTGGCAAAAAAGCCAGCCAGTTCTTTTTCCGCGAAAAACTGCCACCGGCCTTGCCCGTCCGTGATGATGTCGCCAAAAGTATCTGTTTTTACCCCGGAATTGGCCAGGCTGCCCAGAATCTGGCTGTGGCGGAGACTGGCAAATTTTTGCGGGTATTCAATTTCAAAAAGCTGAACCTGGTAGTCATCTGGGCGCAGGTTCTCCCATTCCAGGCTGATGTAGAGCCGGCACTTTTCCGCTTCTTCATAGCCGCCAAAAGCCTGCACGATGGCTTCCCCGCCGGCGATCGTCTCCATGATCTGCCTTTGCCGGGGGTCCAGGAAGTCCGTTAAAAAGGCCTGGCCGGTAAACAAGAGGCGATTAAAAAGACCAACAAATTGGTCAATTGTTGGTCTTTCTTCAATTGCAAAATGTGGGTAAAAGCTGCTGGCCTGGCGCTTGTCCATCACAGGAAGATCCTCCCTAAAATGTTAAAGAGCCAGCCCAAGGCAACGCTTTGGACAAAGTAGATCACAAACAGTGCGATCATTGGTGAAATGTCGATGCCAGTTGCGTAGATCAAGCGCAGGAACGGCCCCTGCCGGAAAAGGTTGACGAAGGGGTTGACGATCCGGTCGATCCAGCGGCCGGCCGCTGATTCGCTGATGGCCGGAATCCAAGACATAAAGGCATCAATAATGATCAAGAGGCTGTAAGCTTCACAGATGAAATAGAGCAGCCGGTACAAAAAAACCAAAAATGTTTGCATTAACCTAAAGTATCTTTCTTATCAAGCAATTCAGTGATCTTGCCGTCAGTTTCAAACTTCGGCGGAGTAGCCAGGAAGATCTTGTCGCCGACGCGCTGGATTTCACCATTGAGGGCGTAAACCGTCCCGGTGATGAAGTCGACTACCCGGCGGGCAGAAGCGTCGTCCATCCGGCTGAAGTTGATGATGATCGCCTTTTGGTTGAGCAGGTTCTGGGCTACTTCCTTAGCGTCAGAATATACCCGCGGTTCATAGAGGACGATCTTGCTTGGCCCGCTGCCAGCCTGGCCGGCCTTAATGGACACGACATTGCTGTCACGGCTGTTAGTTGGCTGGTTGCTGTTTTGCATTTCTTCTTGTTCGTCGTAATGTTCCTCGTAGGCGTCTCTTTCCTCATAGGAATCGTCGTCGCCAAAGCCGAAAAAGTCCTTAAATTTGTTGTTCATTTACTCTGCCTCCTTTACCGGTCCCGGCGGTGCTTGAAGAACGGAATATCGTCGTCATCATCGTCGTCGTAATCGGTGTTGATGTCAATTTGGGAAATGGCGCTGCTTGGGTCAGCATCCGAAGCCGCTTCGTTTTCTTCAGCCTGCCGCTTTTGTTCTTCCGGGTTTTGCCGTCTTGAGTAGTCATCGTCGTTGAGGCCCCAAACGCTGATCGGGTCCATCATGGCTGGCTTCTCTTCCTTGACCGGGCTGGTCGGCTTAGCTGCTTCAGCTTGAACTGGCGCTTCTTGGACTGGAGCAGCTGGAGCGGCTTCTTCCGGAGTCAAGATCTTAGGCGCAGCTGGCTTTTCTCTAGGCGCACTCACTTGGTGGCCGCGGCCTGGCAATTGCTTGGAAGCAGCTGCTTCAGCTTCGTCATCAATCCCGGTAGCGATCACCGTAACCACGACTTCATCGCCCAGGTTAGGGTTGATGGCCGTACCGAAGATGATGTTGACATCTTCGCCGGCAGCCGTTGAAACGATTTCTGAAGCATCCTGGGCTTCAAACAGGGTCAAGTCCGGACCGCCAGTGATGTTCAAGAGGACCTGCTTGGCCCCGTCGATGGAAACTTCCAAAAGCGGTGAGGAAATCGCCATCTTGGTTGCTTCCACTGTCCGGTTTTCGCCGCTGGCCCGGCCGATCCCCATCAAGGCTGCCCCCTGGTTTTCCATGACCGTCTTGACGTCAGCAAAGTCCAGGTTCACGTAGTCAGTTGAAGTGATCAAGTCGGAAATGCCCTGGACACCCTGCTTGAGGACGTTGTCGGCTTCCTTGAAGGCTTCCATCATCGGTGTCTTCTTGTCAACGATTTCCAAAAGCCGGTTGTTGGCAACGATGACCAGGGTGTCAACGTATTCCTTCAGCTTGGCAATCCCCTCAGCGGCGTTCTTGGACCGCTTAGGACCTTCAAAGCTGAATGGACGGGTAACCACCCCAACCGTCAAAGCACCGGTTTCCCGGGCAATTTTGGCGATTACCGGGGCTGCCCCGGTACCAGTACCACCGCCCATGCCGGCAGTGATGAAAATCATGTCAGCACCCTTAAGTGCGTCTTCAATCGTTTCTTCGCTTTCTTCAGCGGCCTTTTGCCCGGTTTCAGGATGTGAACCTGCCCCCAAGCCCCTGGTCAGTTTCGGCCCCAGCTGAATCTTAACTTCAGCGTTGTTGCTGTTCAAAGCCTGCACATCAGTGTTGGCCGCGATAAAAGAGACGCCTTGAACGCCGTCTTCAATCATCCGGTTGACGGCATTGCCGCCTGCCCCGCCAACGCCAATTACTTTGATAACTGCGTTGTTGTTGTCATCTGAATCAAAAGTAAAATCCAAAGCCATCTACGTTTACCACCCTTAATCAAAGAACTTTCTGAGAAATGCAGCTAAGCCCTTGTTTTTATTTTCGTTATTATTAGTCTTTTCTTCATGCCGGGTTTCAGTGTCTACTTCACTATCATGCTTAGTCTTATTATAAGCTAATTCAGTGTCATTTTCAGCTTTCTTCGTCACTCTTTTAGGATTTTTTTGACTATTTCCGGCACTGGCCGGCCGCTCGTTTGAAGCAAGAGCTGAATCTTGATAAATCACAGTGTTGGCCAGGTAGCCGATATCGCTCAGGTTGTTGGCATAGTTGACGATCCCGTAGGCCACTGAATAAACCGGATTGCGCAAGCCAATCTGGGCTGGCTGGTAGATCTTGGCCTTAACGTCATAGTCAGCCGCTACCAGGTCATCAATCCCGGCCAAAAGAGCGATGCCCCCGGTAATAATAACCCCGGCCGGCAAAGACAGGGCATCATGGTTGTAAAGGCCCCGGCCCACCCGGCGCAGGATCTGCTGCAGACGGGCATTGATGATCTCACTGAGATACTTCTCGCTGACCAGGTTGTTTTCGTCCTTGCCTACAGCCTTGACCGCGAATTTTTCATTTTCTGAAGCCAGGTCCGGGTCGGCATAGCCATAATCCCGCTTCAAAGCTTCAGCATCGCTCATTGTCGTTGACAAAACCACGGAAATGTCGTGGGTAATGTCGGCCGCCCCCTTCAAGTCGACGGTAGCGTACTTGATCTGGCCATCGCGGATGACCGTGGCGGTCGTGCTGCCGCCGCCCATGTCTAGCAGAATTGCACCGAAGGTTCTCTCTGCCTCATCCAGGGCTACGCTGGAAACAGCCATCGGTGCCGGAACAAAGAAGTTGTTCTGGATGTCAGCGTGCTTTAAGACCGTGTTGATATTGTGAATCTCCGCTGACGGCGCCGTCATTATCAGCCCCTGGACGAGAAGGGAGCGGGCAATCATGGTCCGCGGGTCGTCAACGTCCTTTTCCCCGTCGATCAAAAAGCGGCTGGGGAAGAAGGCCACTGCCTGCCGGTCCTTTTTCTTGGCAGCCTTGGTAGCCGCGTACATGACCCGCTGGACGTCTTCATTAGCTACTTCCTTGCCGGAATCAGAAATATTGACCAGGCCGGTTGTACTTTCCAGCTGCAGCATGCTGACTGGCAAGGCAGTCACTACCCGGTTGATCTTGCTATTGGTCTTCTCGCTGACCTGCTGGATAGCGTTTTTGACAGATTCAGCAACTTGATCGATATCAACGATCTTGCCATGCCGCATCCCCCGCGTAGGAGCGGCAACTGCCCCGTAAACCTGCAGCTCTTGATGAGCGGCGTCGGCAACAACGACTTTGATGCTTGTGGTCCCAATGTCCAAACCAACTAACAAAGTTGAATTATCCAAGTTTTCTTCCCCCAATTCCAATATATAGATAATATCATAATTCTTTAAAGATGCAAAATTAAGACAAGCCATAAGCCTTTTTTTCCGCGCTAGTCAAAGGGCGGGTGAAGGCACCGACTTCCATGTCAATGACACTGTTGGTTGTCAAATCCTGTTTAATCGAGTTATAGTACTTAACCTTGGATTTTATCGTCTCAGTGTTGCCGATTATCACATTGCCATCTTTCATGACCAGAATCATCTGGGTTTTGCGCCTGGTATTGCCAGACAGCATCTTGACCTGCTTTTTGAAATATTCAGGAAAAGAGTTAAAAATTTTAAGGTTTGTCTTCAAGGCCACCTGCTTGCTGTAGCTGATAAAAAGCGGCTTGTCATGGTCGACCTCGCTCCAGGCCAGGCTCTTGGT
>NZ_AZCR01000002.1:37576-65481 GCF_001433875.1 Lactobacillus delbrueckii subsp. delbrueckii DSM 20074 = JCM 1012 | reverse complement strand
CCAGTTCTCCGTTGGCTAGAATTTTCCGGTAGCTGGACCCGTCTTTAATATAGCCGATCACTTTCCGCTCATGCACCTGCATGTTCAAGGTGTTCAGCCCCTTGACCGATAAAGTGACCGAAGCCACTTCAGGATATTTAGCGGCCAGCTTCTTGCTGATCTTCTTTTGCCCCCGCAAGGCATCAACGACCTTGTCAGAAGCCTTGATCTGGGCTACTTCAACCATGCTTTTGCCATCCAGGTCATCAGCTCCGAGCACCCTGACCGTTGATACGTCGGCTAAAGGCGAGACGTAGTAGGTTAAAAAAGCGATAGCCGAAAGGCAGACGGCCATGATCGAACCCAGCCGGGTAAGCAGGCCCCGCCGGCGTTCTTTCTTAAGCAAAGTAAGCTGGCTCGACAATTTGCGCGTTTCCTGCCCCTGTCCGGGTTCGTGGCGTAAGAATTTAGAGAGCTCCTCTTCTGGGTCTCTGCGGGTTATCCGTTTGCGAGCCATTGCTTCCTCCTAATCGTTTATTATCAGTTCTTTTTGGCAATTTCCTTCATGACCTTGATGACCTGGTCAGATGCATCGGGCACGCCCAAGGCCTTGGAAGCCTGCCGCATTTTTTCGGCATAGCTCTGGTCCAAAAGCAGGTGGTCAATGGAGGACACGAAGGTGTTTTCGTTCAGATCATCTTCCGCAATCACCAAAGCCGCCCCGGCCTTTTCCAGGTCCATGGCATTCTTCATCTGGTGGTTGTGGGTCACGTTAGGACTGGGAATCAAGATGACTGGCACGCCCAAGGCCGTGAACTCAGCCAGGCTGGTTGCCCCGGACCGGGAAACAACGCAGGTCATTTTCGGCAAAAGGCCCGGCATGTTGGCGATATACGGCACGACCTTGATGGAGTCGCCGTAGTCAACATCAGCCAGCTTTTTCTCAATCGCGTCATAGTAGTAAGTCCCGGTTGCCCAGATCACTTGGTAAGGCTTCTTCTTCAGCTCCATCAAAGACTTGAGCATGACCCGGTTGATGGCCAAGGCGCCCCGTGAACCCCCGAAGACCAGGACAGTCGGAATCTGGGGGTTAAGGCCCAAATCGCCTGCCAAATCAACTGGCTTGGCATTTAAGCTCAAAACCTGCTGGGAACGCGGGTTGCCGGTCTTGACCAGCTTCTTTTTTTCCGAAAATTCCTTGGCCGCGTCGTCAAAAGTATAGCAGATCTTGTCCACGTAGTGGCCTAAGAACTTGTTGGCCACCCCGACCACGGAGTTGGACTCATGGATCATGGTCGGAATCTTCATCTTGCTGGCTTCGTAGACAATCGCCCCGCTGACGTAGCCGCCAGTGCCCAGGACAACGTCCGGCTGAAAGTCAGCCAAAATTTCCTTGGCCCGCTTAGTCGCCTTTAAAAAGAGCTGGATGGTCTTAACATTGTTCAACAGGTGCTTTCTGTCAAAGCCTTGGATGTCGATGGTCTTAAAGTTGACCCCGGCGGCAGGCACGATCTTGGATTCCAGCCCCTTCTTGGTGCCGACGAACAAAATCTCATCGTCTTGGCAAATACCTTCTTCCTTCAGGCGTTCAATCAAGGCCATGATGGGATAAATGTGGCCGCCAGTGCCGCCACCAGAAAAAATAACTCTCATTTTATTTCTCTTCCAATTTTTTTACATACTTGACAAAATATTCGCCGCGTTCTTCAAAGGTCTTGAACTGGTCCCAGGAAGCGCAGGCCGGTGAAAAGAGCAGGACGTCGCCGGCTTCAGCCAGCTTGGATGCTGCCTTAACCCCTTCATGCAGGTTGTCAACGACCACGATGGTCTTGATTCCGGCCTTTCTGGCCGCGTCCGCCAGCAGGTAACGGGTTTCCCCGTAAGTTACGATGGCCTTGACGTGCTTTTTAAACAGATCAACCAGGGAGTCAAAGACAAAGCCCCGGTCCAGGCCCCCGGCCAAAAGGACTTCCGGCTGCTTGAAGGACTGGATGGCCACGGTGGCTGCTTCAATGTTGGTTGACTTGGAGTCATTGTAGACCTTGACCCCGTTAAGGGTGGTCACGTACTGCAGGCGGTGTTCAGCCCCGGTGAAGGTGGACAAAACGGCCGCGATGTCGTCCTTGCCCGCCCCCATCAGGCTGCTGATGCCGATGGCAACCAAGGAGTTTTGCAAATTGTGGATCCCCGGCAGCTTGATGTCGGCAATCTTCATCATCTTTTCTTCGCCATACATCAAGTAGTCCTGGCCAATGTAGAAGTCTGCAGCTGGATCATTTTCACTGAAGGTCAGAATCTTGGCCTTAGTTGCCTTTTCTTCTCTAGTCAGGATATCTTTTTGGTCAAAGTTGGCCAGGAAGTAGTCGCTGGCCTTTTGGAAGCGGCCAACGTTCAGCTTGGCGTCAACATAGTTATCAAAAGTCTTGTGGTAGTCCAGGTGGACATTGTTATAGATGTCAACGATGGCGGCTACCTTTGGCTCAATGTCGGTTACCCCCATCAGCTGGAAGCTGGACATTTCCACGACCAGCAGGTCGTCTGGGCCGGCCTGGTTTAAAACTACTTCAGAAATCGGCCAGCCGATGTTGCCGACCGCGTAAGCGTGGTGGCCCTGCTTTTGCAGGTAGTGATCCATGATCTGCTGGGTCAGCATGACCGTGGTGGTCTTGCCGTTTGAACCAGTGACGCAGACATAAGGCGACTCACTGGCGCTTAAAGCAACTTCAGGTTCAGTGATGATCGGAACCCCTTTTTCGCTGGCCTTAGCCACCATCGGGTTCTCGTAAGGGATGCCAGGGTTTTTAACCAGGTAGTCAAACTTTTCCTGGTCAAACAGGTCAACCGGGTGGCTGCCGCCAATTACTCTGACGCCCAGGTCAGCTAACTGCTTAGCCTTCGGGTCAGCAGCCAGGTCGGCCTTGTCATTTAAAGTCAAACGCGCGCCCAGCTTAAGGAGCAGCTTGCTGACCGCGAAGCCGCTCCGGCCCAGACCTAAAACAAGAATGTTTTTACCAGCATATTTATCGATTTCTTTCATCGTTAATTATCCCCAAATCATCAAGTAAATTCCGCTGCCAACCAGCCCGACCAGCCAGAAGACCAGGTCGACCTTCCATTCAGACCAGCCCAGCATTTCAAAGTGGTGGTGGATTGGCGTCATCTTAAAAATCCGCTTGCCAGTCGTCTTAAATGAGGCAACCTGCAAGATAACGCTGGCCGTTTCGCAGACAAAGACGATCCCGACCAACAGCAAGGACCATGGCCGGCTCAAGAAGATGCTGACTGCCGCCAAACCGCCCCCGAGGGCCAGGGAACCGGCATCCCCCATGAAAATCTTGGCCGGCTTGTGGTTGAACATGAAGAAGGCTGCCAGGCCCCCCATTACCGCCATACAGAAGACCAGAACGCCGAAGTTCTGGCTCTTAAAGGCCAGCCAGGCGTAAGTGCCGTAAGCGATAAAGGACAGACCGGTTGCCAGGCCGTCCAGACCATCAGATAGGTTGACGGCATTTGAAAAGCCAACCAGCCAGAAGACTTCAAACAAGGTAAAGAGGGCCACGTTCTTGACCACCCCGGCAAAAGGCAGGTAAAGAGCGAAGTCAAAGTTGTCACTGGCCGCCAGCAAAACGATACCAGCAGCAGCGACGAGCAGCTGCAGGGCCATTTTTTGCCAGGCTCTCAGGCCCAGGTTCCGCTTGAAAAAGAGCTTCAAGCCGTCATCCAAAAAGCCGATGATCCCGTAGCCCAAAAGGGCAACTAACAAAATCCAGACTGTCTTAGGCAGCTGGCCCTTGTAAGCACAGATGGCAACCGTTGCGACCGCGGCTGAAAGCACGAAGACCGTGCCCCCCATGGTCGGGGTCCCCGACTTCTTTTCATGCCATTTCGGCCCTTCATCCCGGATCTGCTGGCCTTCGTCGTGGCTTCTCATCCAGATGATCAGCCATGGCAAAAGCAAGGCGCTCAGTACCAGTGAAATCATAAAAGCAATCAAACTTGCTTGCATCGATCTATTACTCCTTTAACTCTACTTTCAATTTCGTCCCTGATTTAACTACCGTCCCCTGGGCCAGGCTCTGTGACTTGACCTTGCCGCTGCCTGACAGCTGCAGCTTGATGCCGGCCAGGGAGGCGTAGGCCTCAATCTGGCTTTCACTCCAGCCGGTAAAATCCGGCAGGCTGATCTTGCGGCTAGTCAAGACAAAGACGGTGCTGCCAACGGATACCGTTTCACCGGCCCCTGCCTTTTGGCTGAGGACCTTGGAACCAGTCCCCAGGCGGACCAGGGAAAGGCCATTTGAGGTCGCGGTCTTTTTCGCCTTGGCATAGGTCATGCCGGTAAACTTCGGCACCTTGACCACGGCCGAAGCTGACTTGTCCCCCTTGTTCAAAAGAACCAGCCAGCTCATCATCGGCTTAAAGATCTGGGCCAGGATGGTTTCGGCCCCGCTGCCCAGCTTGCTTGGCTGCTTCATGGTCAAATAGATGCAGTAGCGGGGATTGTCAGTTGGGGTAATCCCCACGACTGAGAAGACATAGTCCCGGTCCCCGGTCATGTAGCCGCCGGTTGACTTGGCAATCTGAGCCGTCCCGGTCTTGATCCCGAAGTCCTTGCCCTTCATGTAGTAGATGTGGCCGGTCCCGATTTCCTTGTCCAAAACCTTCTTCATGTTCTGCATGACTACTTTTCTGGTCTGGGCCGTAAAAATCTTCTTGCCAACCTTCTGGACCTTATAGCTCTTGATCGTCTTGCCCGAAGAATCGGTGATTTTTTCCACCAGTTGCGGCTTAACCATCTGCCCGTTGTTGGCCAGGGCACTGTAAACCTGCATCATCTGCATGACATTGACCGTGACCCCTTGGCCAAAGGAAGTTACCGCCTGGTCAACCGGACTTGAGAAGGACAAGCTGCCGGAAACTTCACCTGGCAGGGTAATCCCGGTCTTGTGGGTGATCCGGAACATCTTGAGGTACTTGCGCCAGAGCTTGGCCCCCATCTTCTTTTCCAGGTAGACCATCCCGACATTGCTAGAGCGCGGGAAGGCCTGGGAGAACGGAATCGTCCCCCAGCCGGACTTCTGCCAGTCGTAGATAGTGGAGCCGGAAACGGTGATTGACCCTGACCGGTAGTAGGACTTAGGGTTGTAGTTGCCGCTGTTGACCGCGGCGGCCAGAGACAGGATCTTGAAAACAGAACCCGGCTCATAGCTGGACTGGACCAGGAGATTGCTGCTGGCCTTGCTGATTCCGGCCTTGGTCTGGGAGTTGAAGGTCGGCCGCTGGGAGGCTGCCAGGATCTTTCCTGTCTTCAAGTCCTCAATGACCGCTGTCATAGCTTTCGGCTTGTAGTTCTTCTGCACCTTGCTCATATAGGTTTCCAGGGCGCTTTGGAGCTGAGAGTCAATCGTCAAATATAGATTGTCCCCGTCTTTAGCCGCCTTATAGGAGTGGGATCCGATTGGCAGCTGGTTTTCTGAAGAGTCAACCATGCTGGTCTCATAGCCGTTTGTCCCCTTGAGGATCTTGTTGAAGTAGGCTTCAAGCCCGGTCACCCCTTCCAGTTCCGTCGTCTGCGTCTTGGAATTGTTTTGAGAAACCGTATAGCCGACCACGTTAGAGGCGAAAACCCCGTTTGGATACAAGCGCGACGGCGTTTCCATGAACTTGATCCCGGTCAGGTGCATGGCCTGGATCTTCTTTTTCTCAGTCAAGGTTAGACCGGACCCGGCCGTCCCGAACTGGACCTGGAAAGTATTTTTATTTTTCGGGTTCAGATACTTGAGGATTTTTGCCTTGGAAAGGGGCAAAACCGTGGCCAACTTCTCAGCCGTTTTCTCCTTGTCCTGAACATAGAGCGGTTTCTTGTTGGAGTCAACATAAGTCTTGTCCAAAATCGCGTAGACCGTGTAGGTGTGGGAGTCCTGGGCAATGATTAAGCCGTTCTTGTCATAAATCGTGCCCCGGTTAGCGGTCAATACGGTGTTGCGGCGGTAGATCGCGGCAGTTCTCTTGCTGATGTCCTGGCCATCAATCGTTTTTGAAATCGACAAATAAAGCATGCGGTAGGCAAAAAAAAGAAAAACCAAAGCAACGACTAGCTCTAGAATTCTCCCAACTGTAAAGCGATAGCCGTGTGCTCTGGATTTTATTTTTCCTAAATTAGTGGTCTTCTTCATTAGCGAATTGTCCTAATGTTATTTTCACGCAACTTCAGTCCTTGACTTTGGGCGATCTTGTTCAAGCGGGTATTTGATGACAGCTCACCGATTTCCTGCTGCAAGTCAGCTGTTGCGTTCTTTTGCTTGGTAATTGATTCCTTGACGTTGGTCAGCTGCCGCTGGGCGTAAGTCGCCGAAACGCTAGCCGACACGTTCAAAGTAATCAAGGCAACTGCCCCAAGCAGGCCCAAGACTGCCAGCAGCTTTTCAAAAGCTGAGTATGGCACCTTCTGCGGATCAACCACCAAACGAGGACTTTTCCGGGCTTCCTCTTCTGGTTCGTAATTGTATTTTCTAACTGTGTTTCCAGCCATTGTGGTCCTCTTTATAACTTCTCTGCTACTCTTAACTTTGCACTGTGTGATCGGTTGTTTTCCGCCAGTTCTTCCTCGCTGGCCGTAATCGGCTTGCGGTTGACCAGGCGTAAAGTTGGCTTGATCCCCTCGGGCACAACCGGCATCCCGCGGGGAATTTCAACTTCTGAATACTTCTTGAAGGTCTGCTTGACGATCTTGTCTTCCAAAGACTGGAAGGTGATGACGGAGATCCGGCCGCCGGGATTGAGCAGGCTGATGGCTTCTTCTAAAGATGCCCGCAAAACGTCCAACTCGTGGTTAACTTCCACCCGGATGGCCTGGAAGCTCTTCTTGGCCGGGTGGCCGCCGCTGCGGCGGGCTGCTGCCGGAATTGCTTCCTTAATGATCTCCACTAACTCAAAAGTAGTTTCAATCGGCTTGACCTGTCTTTTTTCAACGATCTTTCTGGCGATCTGCCGGGAAAACTTCTCATCGCCGTAGCGGTAAAGGACGTCAGCCAGCTGCTTTTGGTCATACTGGTTTACCAGCTGGTAAGCATCAAAGTCCTGGCTCTGGTCCATCCGCATGTCCAACCTTGCGTCAAAACGGTAGGAAAAACCGCGTTCAGCCTGGTCCAATTGCGGAGATGAAACACCCAAGTCGTAGTAGATGCCGTCAATGCCGCTAATCCCCAGCTTGGCCAGCTCCTCTTTTAAATGACTGAAGTTGTTGTGGACCAGCTGCAGGCGGGGCTGGCTGTCTTCTTTTAAAAAGGCAGCAAAATTGCTCTGGGCGGTGTCAATCGCGTACTGGTCCTGGTCGAAACCGATTAGATTTCCTTTGTCCAGCTTACTAAGCAGGTATCTTGCATGCCCGCCCCCGCCGAAGGTGGCATCCACATATGTGCCGCCGCTTTGTGGGGCCAGGTTGTCGATTGTTTCGTGCAATAACACGCTAGTATGCTTAAATTCCATCTTTATAACTCGATATCGTCCAAATCTTCCACAATTTCATCATAACTTTCGTTGGCTTCGTCAGAATACTCTTCCCAGCGCTCCTTAGCCCAGATTTCAATCCGGTTGGAGACGCCGACAATGACGCATTCCTTGACCAGTCCGGCGTGCTTCTTCAAGGTGGGGGACAAGTTGATTCTCCCCTGCCTGTCGAATTCGCCTTCCATAGCGCCGGAATAAAACATCCGGGTAAAGCTTCGCGCGTTCTTCTTCGTCAAGGGAAGCTTGGCCAGTTTGGCCTCGATCTTGGCCCATTCCGTCAAAGGATAGCCAAAAATGCAGCCTTCCATGCCCCGGGTCAAAACCATGGCTGGCCCAATCTGTTCACGCAGCTTGGCCGGGATAATCAAACGGCCTTTGGCGTCCAAATTGTGCTGGTATTCGCCCATGAACATGGCAGACTCCTCCCTTCTGTTAACAATTTACCACAAATCCCCACTTTAAACCACAATATCTGAAAAGCACAAGCAGATTTCCGAAAAAATTAAAAAACTGCCAGCCGCGCTAAGCGGCTGACAGTAATTTGTCAGATCATAACGACCAAAATCAATCCGCAATACCAAAAGAAACTGCAGGCATCCAGGTAGGACCAGAACTGGCGGAACATCTTCCCTAAGGAAATGTTCTTGTTGATCATGGCCCATCTGATGGCGGCCAGCAATATCAATATGAAGTAAAGCAAAAAGCCGGCCGGTAAAAAGGATGGCACGCCCTTTAAGTTGGTCATCAGCTGACAGGCGTAGATCAAAAAGAAAGGCATGACGTCATAGCCTTTAAAGGCGGCATTAGGCCAGATCAGGTTGACCAGGTAGGCACAAGCCAGGCCAAAGACCGGCAATAAGAATATCATCAGCATAATTTTCCTCCATCTGCTAGCTAGTTTAGCACATTTTTATTTTTCTCTTAAAGTGCAGCAAGGAAATTGCAAATCGTCGCCAAAAAGGTTATAATCACTCTCATATAGGAGGCTTCTATGGCACGTAAAAAGAAAAAGTCAACATTTCAAAATATTGAGAATTTCATGGTAGTCTTGATGGCTTTGATCACGCTCTTTGGCGTGGCAGCCTCTGTTTTTTATTACTTAACTGCCCAATAAATCTGCAATACGCTCAAAAGCGGTCAGCTTCACGCTGGCCGCTTTTTTATTGCTCATTAATACCGGTAATTGTCCAGGTCAACCAGGAAAGGATAAGATCTGGCCAGCTTGGCCCAAAGCCAGTAAGTTGCCAGGCTGATCCCGGTCGTCCAGCCGGCCGTGTATAAGAGGCTGAAGCCGATGGCCTTCAAGGTCAAATCAGTCCAGCCGATCAAACGGAAAACCAGCCAGGTGTAAAGGCAGCTGACAGTAATGGCCACGATGTTGCCCAGCAGGCGGAAAACGAAGAGTTCTGGAAAGACCCGGGCATACCAGCGGCCAAAAGCCGACAGGGCCGGCAGGATAAAGGTGTAGATCCCGATGATCCCCCAGAAGTAGAGGTCGGCAACTACCCCGGCCGCCAGGGCCAGCCAGATTTCCTTCTCGTTTCTTTCGTCTTCATAGGCGATGATCAAAACGGCGATTGGCAGGAGCAAGAACCCCGCCCGGCCGTGCTGGTAAGTCAAGGCCGGCTGCAGGTAAACGGACAGGGTCCCCTCCATAACTAGAGCCAGGTAAAGGGCGATGGCCAAAACCCATTGCTTGAAAATCCGCATTAGCCAGCCACGCTCCTTTTGACGACCGTTACCACGGACGCGTCGCTCAAATTGCCGGCCGGCTTGATCGTGATCAAGTCAGACAGGCCAAAACTGTCCTTGGTGGTTTCCGCCACCGTCCCGATCAAAAGCCCCTTCGGTGAAGTCCCGCCTAGGCCGCTGGTGTAGACCTTGGTTCCCTTCTTCAGCTTGCTTGAGCTGGAGGCCTGGGTAAAGGTCAAAGTGCCGTTTGACTGGACGCTGATGATCCCGTGCAAAACCTTGTCCGTGTCTGTCGTGGCTTGCGCGGCAAAACGGTTGGCTGAGCTGTCAGTCGTGGTGATCAGTTCCACCTTGCTAGTGGCCGCGTCGACTTCCAGGATCCGGCCAATCACGCCGCCGCCGGACATGACCGCCATGTCCTTCTTCAAGCCGGAGCTCTTGCCCTTGTCAATGGTCAAGACTTCTGACCAGCTGTCGCTGGAGCGGGAAATTACTGAAGCAGTCGTGGTCGTGTAGCCGGTCAAGGTCTTTTTAATTCCAGCGGCAGCTTTCAGCTGCTTGTTTTCCTTTTCCAGGGCAGCATTTCTGGCTTCGACCTGGGCCAGCTCATCCACCTTCTTTTTTAAGTGACTGTTTTCATCAGCCGCGTTCTGCAAGTCCTTGACGCTGTCAATTCCGTCAGTAAACCAGGAAACCGGCACGCTCACGATTCTTGAGCCCACGGAGACGATGTCATTGCCCAGGCGCTGGATCAAAAGCGGCGCGCTCAGGTTGTTTCTCAGCATCACCGTTGAGCCCAGCAGGGCTGCCAAAACTGCCACGGTCCCGAAAGCCGCCAGCATTTTTCTGTTTTGAAAAAAATTCTTCATAAATACCCATCCAATATAAAAACCGGCTCGGAGGCCGGTTTTCTTATTTCTTATCTGCTAGTCTTCCGCATTACGTCCAGGTGCTTCAAAGATTCACCGGTACCGATTGCTACACAGTCAAGCGGATCTTGAGCGATGAAGACAGGCACCTTGGTCGCGTCAGAGATGACTTCTGGCAAGTTCTTGAGCAGGGCACCACCACCGGTCAGGACGATACCATGGTCAATTACGTCTGCGGCAATTTCAGGAGAAGTCAATTCCAAGGTTTCCTTGATCGCAACAATGATGTCTTGAACAACGTCTTGAATAGCAGTTGCAACGTCAACGGCACTGATTTCCAATGACTTTGGCAAGCCTGACACCAGGTCCCGGCCGCGGATGGTCTTTGATTCGATTTCCTTGGCTGCTTCAACAGAAGCTGAACCGATTTGGATCTTGATGTCTTCAGTGGTTCTTTCACCGATCAGCAGGTTGTACTTGCTGTGCACAAAGTTGGTGATTGCTTGGTTAAACTTGTCACCAGCCTGGCGAATGGAAGTTGAAGAAACAATTCCGCCCAAGGAAATAGTGGCTACGTCAGTCGTACCACCACCGATGTCAACGACCATGGAACCAGTTGGTTCCATAACCGGCAAACCGGCACCAACAGCTGCGGCGAATGGTTCTTCAATCACGTAAGCTTCTCTGGCCCCTGCCACCCGGGCAGCTTCGATAACAGCGCGCTTTTCAACTTCAGTAACGCCTGAAGGCACGCAGATCATGACTGACGGCTTGGAATTGCCGACCGTCTTGCCCATAAAGTACTTAAGCATGGCCGCGGTCGTGTCATAGTCAGCGATAACCCCGTCCTTCATCGGGCGGATAGCCACGATTGAGCCTGGAGTTCTGCCGATCATTTCCTTGGCTTCTGAACCTACTGCAATAACTTCGCCAGTCTTGGTATTCTTGGCAACAACTGAAGGTTCACGCAAAACGATGCCTTTGCCTTCAACGTAGACCAGGGTGTTGGCGGTACCCAGGTCAATACCGATATTCTTTGAACCTAATCCAAACACGGATATCTCTCCCTATTTACTCGCTTAATCTTGCTTAATTATAGCATAATACCCGTGAAAGTCATGGATTGGCGGAAAATTAAGCTAATTTTAAAACAATTCCCGCTCCCGCAGGCTCAAATATTCACCCCCGCCGATGATGAAGTGGTCCAAAAAGGTGATCTTCATGATCTTGCTGGCTTTTTTCAAGCCCTTGGTCAATTCCAGGTCATTGTCTGACGGGGTCAGCGCCCCGCTGGGATGGTTGTGGGCCACGATGATGCTGGCGCAGCCGTAGACCACCGCCCAGCGGAAGATTTCTCTGGGGTGAACCCAGGACCGGTCCAGGGTGCCTTGGAAAAGCATTTTTTCCCCCAGGAGATTCTGCTGCTGGTCAAAATAGAGGACCCAGAACTGCTCCTGCTTTTGCCCCAGCAGTTTATTAGCCAGGTAGTTGCCAATCTTAGAGCTGCTGGCCCAGTCAGAGCTGCGCCGCATGTCAGTCCTCCGCAATCGGTCCATGGCCACCTCGATGGTCAAGGCCAGATCATTGGGGCAGTCCGGTCCTGACGTGTAGTCCAAGATGTCCTTGAAGCTGGCAATGTGCTTTTGATCCAGTAGCTGCAACAGGTCTTCCAGACTCTGGCAAGGCAGCTGGTCAAAGAGCAGCTTGAGCAGGTCACGGTCACTTTCAACATAATAGTAGTTTTGCGTAGTTTCGGTCATTTGCATTTCCTCCTTATTTTTACGCTCTACTACTAATTACGCCAAAAACTAAGAAATTTTTTTCAAAAAGTCAAAAAAGTCCGGGCAAATCAGCTGGGCTCTGGCCCGGTCTTCGGCTGAAGCGGGCTTGATGTCGGGAATCATGACGCAGTCAATCCCAGCATTTTCCGCCGCTTCGACCCCCATGCTGGAGTCTTCAAAGATCAAGAGCTGGTCTTTACCCAGGCCGCTGCGCTCTTGGGCAGCCAGATAGAGGTCCGGGAAAGGCTTGGACCGGAGCTTTTTCTCAGCAACTTCGTCATGGGTGACGATAAAGTCAAAGCTGTTCCGGCAGCCGGTCACCCAGAGATTGTGGTCAACCACGCTCTTATAGTTGTTGCTGGCGATCCCGACGGTTAAGCCCAGGTCATTAAAGTGCTCCAGAGCCTCCTTGACCCCGGCCTTCAGCTTCAGCTTGCCCTGGTCGGTCCATTCCCAGACCAGGTCGTCGGTCCGCTTGACAAAAGCCTGGCGGACCTCATCGCTTGGAAAATATTTTTCATAAAAGGAATCCATGGCCTTGACGCTGGCTCCAACCAGGTCCAGGTAAGCATCATCGCTGATGCCCAGCTTGTATTCCCGGGCGGCCTGGATATTGGCCTGCCAGTAGAGCTCTTCGGAGTTGACCAGGAGGCCGTCCATGTCAAAAATGACCCCCTGCTTGTCCGTCTTTAAACCTGCAACACGCATATTTTCCCCCTTCATGCTCAGGCACTCTGCAGAAGCTGCAAGACCGCGCTGACCAAGTAAAATGAACCCGTAACCAAGATCAAGTCCCGGTCTCCAGCTTCCGCCATCACTTGCTTTAATGCCTGGCCCAAATCGCCCTCATAGGCAAATTTTTCCTGGACCCAGGCCGGGAAGTCAGCTTTTTTAGCTACCCGCGGGTAAGCCAGGCTGGTCAAGGTGACTTTTTCATTTTTCAGCAGAGTCAGAAAGTCACTCAAGTCCTTGTCCTTCATCATGCCAGCTAAGACCAAAAGCCGTCCGCCTTTATCCTTGGCCAGGCGGCGGGCATATGGCAAAAGTTCGCTTCCAGCCTGGACATTGTGGGCCCCGTCCAATAAAAAGCTGCATCCCGCCTTTTCCAGGCGTTGGTAGCGGCCAGGAACCGTGGTCTGGGTTAAGGCGGCTTCAGCTGCCTTTTCACTTAAAGTAAGCGGCAAAAGGTCAAAAGCTGCCAAGGCCATGGCCGCGTCTTTAGCTTCTGGCCGGGGCCAGGCCGGCAACTGGTAATTTTGCCCAGCAACTGCAAGCTCATAGCCTGCTTTTTCTTCCTTGACCTGGAAGTCCCGGCCCAGCCAGTAAGAAGGACTAGCTGATTTAGTTATTTTTTCTTCAACGATTCCCTTTACGCTGGCTGGGATGTCACCGAGGATGACCGGGACAGCCGGCTTGATGATCCCGCTCTTTTCTTTGGCAATATCAGCCAAAGTCGGTCCAATGATCTGCTCATGGTCAAGGCCGATAGTGGTAATCAAGCTGACCACTGGCGTCATCACATTGGTCTTGTCATGCTCGGCCCCGATGCCGACTTCAATAACCGCGTAATCACATTTTTGCTTGGCAAAAAAGAGGAAGGCCATGGCAACTTCATATTCAAAGGTCACCAGGGCAAAATCTGCCTCTTCTTCCCGCAAGTGGCCTACTGCGGCTTCAACTTCATTTGCCACTTCCAGCAGGTCCTCATCCGCGATTGCCTGCCCGTTCAGCTGGATCCGCTCGTTAAAGCGGATGATAAAGGGCGAAACAAAAAGGCCAGTCTGCTGACCGGCCTTTTGGAGCAGATTGCTCAGGTAATATGCAGTTGAGCCCTTGCCGTTGGTTCCAGTAATGTGGCAGCACTTGACCTTGTCCTGGGGATCCCCCAGAGCCTTGAGCACCCTTTTGACATAGGTCAGGTCGCTCTTTTCGTGCAAGCGCGGCAAATGATAGAGGTAAGCGGTAAGTTCATTAACTGTCCTAAATTTCACGTCTTTAACGACTTTCTTTCAATTCCTTGATGCGGTCACGGACGCCGGCCAGCTGGCTTTCATATTCGGCCAGCTTGCCCTTCTCCTTTTCAACCACGGCAGCTGGCGCGTGGTCAACAAAGCCCTTGTTGGCCAGCTTCTTGCTTGCCCGGTCAACTTCAGCTTCCAGTCGGGCTTCTTCCTTGCCCATCTTGGCGATTTCTTCGTCCAGGTCAACCAGTTCTGACAGTGGAACGAAGATCTGGGCCCCGGCGATCACAGCCGTCTTAGCTAACTTCGGCGCCTTGATCTTGCCGGAGATTTCCAGCTTCTTCGGGTGCAGGAAGTTTTCCACGTATTCCATGTTGTCCCGCAGAATTGCTTCATTCTTTTCGTCATCCAGCTGGATCAAGATGTCGATGGCGCTGGACATTGGAGCGTTCACTTCCATCCGGATGGTCCGGACAGCCTTGATGATTTCGATCAAGAAGGCCATGTCTTCGTCAGCCTTGGCATTGTCAAATTCAGTGTGGGCTTCCGGGTAAGCAGCGGTCATGATGGACTTGCCTTCATGCGGCATGGACAGCCAGAGCTTTTCCGTCACGAATGGCATGATTGGGTGGATCAGGCGGAGAATCTGGTCCAGAATCCAGGTCAAGTTGGCCTGCTTTCTGGCCTTCAGTTCTGCGTCGTCGCCGTAGAGGGCAACCTTGGAGATTTCGATGTACCAGTCACAGAAGTCGTTCCAGATGAAGTTGTACATTTCCCGGCCGGCTTCCCCGAATTGGAATTCGTCAAAGAGGCGGTTAGTTTCCTTAACGGTGTGGTTCAAGCGGTCAAAAATCCAGGCGTCAGCCAGGTCAAACTTGCTGGTATCCGGCTTTTGGGCTGGCTTGGCATCTTCCGGCAGGTTCATGATGACGAAACGGCTGGCATTCCAGAGCTTGTTGATAAAGTTCCAGGCAGCGTCCATCTTGGTGTAGCTGAAGCGGGTGTCCTGGCCAGGCGCGGTCCCGTTCAACAGGAACCAGCGCAAAGCGTCAGCGCCGTACTTGTCGATGACGTCCATTGGGTCGATCCCGTTGCCTAGGGACTTGGACATCTTCCGCCCCTGCTCGTCTCTAATCAAGCCGTGCAAAACGACATTGTCAAATGGCCGCTCGCCGGTGAAGTGCAAGCTTTGGAAGATCATCCGGGAAACCCAGAAGAAGATGATGTCGTAGCCAGTTACCAGGGCGTTGGTTGGGAAGTAGCGCTTGAAGTCAGCTGTGTCTTCATCCGGCCAGCCCAAAGTTGAGAATGGCCAGAGGGCACTGGAGAACCAGGTGTCCAAAACGTCCTGGTCCTGGTCCCAATTTTCAATGTCTGCTGGCGCTTCTTCACCGACGTACATTTCCCCGGTCTGCTTGTTGTACCAGGCAGGAATCCGGTGGCCCCACCAGAGCTGGCGGGAGATGACCCAGTCGTGGACGTTTTCCATCCACCGCTCCAAAGTGCCTTCAAAGCGGTCAGGCACGAAGTTAACTCTGCCTTCACCCTTTTGATTTTCCAAAACCTTGTCAGCCAGTGGCTTCATCTTGACGAACCATTGGGTGGACAGGCGGGGTTCAACTTGCACGCCGGAGCGTTCAGAGTGGCCAACTGAGTGAACGATTGGTTCAACCTTGATCAAGTAGCCTTCAGCCTTGAGGTCTTCAACCAGCTGCTTACGGCAGTCAAAGCGGTCCATGCCGGCGTACTTGCCCGCCTTGTCGTTCATGGTCCCGTCATCGTTCATCACGTTGATCCGCGGCAGGTCATGCCGGTTGCCAACTTCAAAGTCGTTCGGGTCGTGGGCGGGAGTGATCTTTACCAAACCGGTCCCGAATTCCGGGTCGACGTGTTGGTCTTCAATGATCGGGATTTCCCGGCCAACCAGCGGCAGAATCAGCTTCTTGCCCACCAGGTCCTTGTAGCGCTCATCCCCTGGGGCAACAGCCACGGCCGTGTCACCAAACATGGTTTCCGGCCGGGTAGTAGCAATTTCCACGCTGCCAGAACCGTCAGCCAGCGGGTAGTTGATGTGGTAGAAGGCCCCTTGGTCATCCTGGTGGACAACTTCGATGTCAGACAAAGCCGTCCGCAGCTTCGGGTCCCAGTTGATGATATATTCGCCCCGGTAGATCAAGCCTTCATTATAGAGCTGAACGAAAACCCGGCGGACAGCCTTAGACAGGCCCTTGTCAAGAGTGAAGCGTTCCCGGCTGTAGTCCAGGGACAGACCCAGCTTTTGCCACTGGCTCTTGATGATGTTGGCGTATTCGTCCTTCCATTCCCAGACCTTTTCCACGAACTTTTCCCGGCCCAGGTCATAGCGGCTGACACCTTGTTCACGCAGGCGGGCTTCAACCTTGGCCTGGGTGGCGATGCCGGCGTGGTCCATGCCTGGCAGGTAAAGGGTGTCGTAGCCCTGCATCCGCTTGTAGCGGATCAAGGTGTCTTGAATTGCCGTGTCCCAGGCGTGGCCCAGGTGCAGCTTGCCAGTAACGTTTGGCGGCGGGATAACGATTGAGTAAGGCTTGGCCTTCTTGTCACCGGACGGCTTGAACAAGTCCTCGTCCAGCCATTCTTGATAGCGGCCAGCTTCAACCTCTTGCGGGTTGTATTTTGGTGCTAATTCTGTCATAAATTTCCTCCAAAAAAAAGTCCCAGACAAGTAAATGTCTAGGACGATATATAACCGCGGTACCACCTAAATTGAGCATAATGCTCCGCTTAAACGCGGTAACGGCGCGGGTACCGGACCGGCTTACTCCTGGTTCAGCCGGCCAGCGAATCAAGCTACCAGGCGCCTTCCGGTCTCTCAGCTTAAATGACCTTTCTCTGTCATGAAGCGCCACCTCTTGATCTTGGCTTTGTCACAAAGTATAGCATAATTTTTTCAGCCATTAAAGGGCAACTTGCTTTAAGGCCGCCAGCTCTTCTTCTGTCAAAGGCCGGTAAGAGCCAGGAGCTAAATCAGCCGGCAAAGTCAAAGGCCCCATGCTCAGCCGCTTAAGCTTTAAGACCTTCATCCCCTGGGAGGCAAACATCCGCTTGACCTGGTGGTATTTGCCTTCGGTAATGGTGATCTCGATTTCTGACTGCTCCTGGTCCTTGTCTTGCCGCAAGATCTTCAGCTGGCCCGGCTTTAATTCCGTTCCATCTTTTAAAGTGAGGCCTGCCGCAATTGTCTTGGCCGTTTCTTCGTCAGCTACTCCGGCCAAAAGCGCGTAATAGGTCTTAGGCACATGGTATTCCGGAGCCAGGAGCTGGTGGGCCAATTGGCCGTCATTGGTCAAAAGCAAGAGGCCGGTCGTGTCCTTGTCCAAGCGGCCCACTGGAGCGATTTTTTGATAACGGTCCTGGTCTTTTAGCAGGTCCAGGACTGTCTTTTGCCGGGAGTCTTCTGTTGCCGACAAGACGCCAGCTGGCTTATTGAGCAAAAAGTAGTGGTATTGCTGGTATATAACTGCCTGGCCATTAACCAGAACTTCCGCATCCTCTTTCACCTTCTGCTTGGCTGACCGGCAGACCTTCCCGTTGACCGTCACCTGGCCGGCCTTAATGATCTCATGAACCTGGGACCTGGAGCCCACCTTCATGTTGGCCAAAAATTTGTCCAGGCGCAGCATCAAAGCAGGTCCGCGTCTTCTTCAGCCAGGTCGTCAAGGAAGCTCTGGCCCGGGTAGATCGGAGTAACCTTGACCCCGGCTAAGGCCCGCTCAATCAAGCCGTCAACGTCCAGGCGGCTCTCATATTCCCGGGCCTTGTCGATCTTTGGCTTGGTCTTTGGCCGCGGCGGGGCAAAGATGGTGCAGCAGTCTTCAAATGGCTGGATGGACAAGTCAAAGGTCCCGATTTCTTCGGCCTTGGCGATGATTTCAGTCTTGTCCATGGTGGCAACTGGCCGCAATACTGGAGTGGTCGTCACGTCATTGATGGCTGCCATGGATTCCAAGGTTTGGGAAGCCACCTGGCCAACTGATTCCCCGTTGAAGATGGCCAAAGCGTGCCGCTTTTCCCTGATAATATCGGCTAGACGCAGCATGAAGCGGCGCTGAACAGTCATCAAGTAGCCCTCAGGCAGCTTTTCCTTGATCGTTTCTTGGATTTCAGCAAAAGGTACTTCGATGAAGTTGATCCGGCCGCTGTACTTGGCCAGAACGCTGGTCAGTTCCTTGGCCTTGGCCAGGGCCTTTTCAGAAGTGTACGGCGGTGAGAAGAAGTGAACCATTTCGATGTTCACGCCCCGCTTCATGGCCAGGTAGGAAGCTACCGGAGAGTCGATCCCGCCGGACAGCATCATCACTGCCTTGCCGGCCGTGCCAACTGGCATCCCGCCTGCCCCATGCAGAAGCTGGTTGGAGATGTAGGCTCCGTCCTGGCGGATTTCCAAAAGCAGGACCATGTCCGGGTGCTTCATTTCCGCCTGCAGGCCTTCCATGTGGTTATAAAGGTAGTCAGCCACCATTCTGGTCAATTGGTTAGTGTCGTAGATAAACTTGTGGTCGCTTCTTCTGGTATTGACCTTGAAGGTCATGCCGGCCTTGTAAGTTGCCTGCATCAGTTCCAGGGCAGTTTTTTCAATGGCTTCCAGGCTCTTTTCAGTCTTGATGACTGGGGAATAGGTCTGGATCCCGAAAACGACCTTTAAGCGGTCATTTACCGGCTCAAAAGGGGTCCCGTTCAAAAGGATGTGCATCCGGTCGTGGTGGGTCTGGATCTTCAGATCCGGGAAGTCATGCAAAACCTTCTGGACATTGCTGGCAAGACGGTTGATAAAGTCCTTCCGGTTCTTGCCCTTGGTGGACAGTTCGCCGTAGCGAATCATGATTTCTGTGTATTGCAAATTTATTCTCCTAAGTGGTTGATCTTGGCAAAGTGCTGGTAAATCTCGTCAAAAGCCGCGATGAATTCGTCTGCTTCTTCTAAAGTATTGCTTTCGTCAAAGCTAAGCCGGACGGCACTGGTGGCGATCGCGTCTGGCGTCTTCATCGCCACCAAAGTGCTGGCTTCGTCCGCCTTCTTTGAGGCGCAGGCAGAAGTGGTGGAAATGTAGATGTCCTGGTCTTCCAAAGTGTGGACCAGGGTCTCGCCCCGGATCCCCTCTAAAGCAAAGCAGAGGATGTGGGGGGCAAAGTTTGCCTTCAAAGGAGAGAAGATATGGATGCCCGGCTTACCTGTCAAGTACTTGCTGATCTTTTCCTTAATGGCGTATTCTCTGTCCGCCTTTTCCTTTTCGTCCGTCAAAAGCAAGCGGGCTGCCTTGGCCATGGCCGCGATGGCTGCCAGGTTTTCCGTCCCGCTTCTCAAACCCTTCTCCTGGCCGCCGCCTTCACACAAAGGCATCAGCATCCGGCCGCGCTTTTTGTACAAAATGCCGATACCGCGCGGGCCATGGAACTTGTGGGAAGAAAAGCTCATCATGTCGACCCGGGAGGTGAAGACCTGGTCCCAGATCCCCTTGCCCAGAGCCTGGACATTATCAACATGGAAGTGGATGTTCGGGTAGTCTGCCAGGATTTCAGAAATTTCCCTGATCGGCTGGATGGTCCCGATTTCGTTATTGACGCCCATAATGGAGACCAAGGTCGTATCCTTGTCCAAGGCCGCTTTCAAGTCTTCCGGATTAACCCGGCCTTCCTTGTCAACTGGCAGGCGGGTAACCCGGAAGCCCAGGTTTTCCAGTTCGGTAAAAGTATTAGCCACTGAGGCATGCTCAACGGATGAGGTAATGATGTGCTTGCCAAATTCCCGCTTGGCCCAGGCCGTCCCCTTGATGGCCGTGTTGTTGGATTCCGTCCCGCCGGAAGTAAAGTAGATCTCGTCGGTATTTACTCCCAGCAAGTCTGCAACCTGCTTGCGGGAAGCTTCCAGCAGGCCATGGGCCCGGTCACCCAGCTTGTGCAGGCTGGAAGGGTTGCCCCAGATCTTGGTCACCACCTGGCTGTAGGTCTCTAATGCTTCAGGCGCCATCTTGGTCGTGGCACTGTTGTCAAAATAAATCACGCTTCTTGCTCCTTAAAAAAGCAGCCATTTTAATGACCGCTTAATTACAAATGATATTCTATTTTAGTCCAAAATCCGCTTGGCTTCAATCAATAAGTTCTTTTTGCTCTTGATAATAGGCATTTTCAATCCGCTGGTAGCTGCCTGGCTCAGCCCGCTCCACCGCCGTGGCGATCGTGTCCAGGGCATCCTTGTAGTTGTAGTCCCGGTCATACAGCTTCATGGCATTTCTGCGGGCCCGGACGACAGTTTCATTGTCCAGGAACTTGTTGGAATACTGCATGGTCAGTTCAAAAAGATTGGCTGAACTGATAATGTCTTCCGCTTCTCTTTGCAGGCGATCAACGTCATCTGAGATTTGCACCAGTTCTTCAGAGATCTTCTCCATGTTGATCCGGACCTGGTTGAGCTCCCCGCTGGTCTTGCTGATTTCATTAATGACCAGGGTGTACATTTGCAAAAAACCTTCCGGAATCCCCGGCAGATTCTGCCGGCTGAGGTGGCGGTAAACCAAAGAGACCTGCTGCTTGAATTCCTTGATTGACCGCTGAGCCACTTCTTCCGCCTCATAGAGGCCGTCAACTGCTTCCGACAATTCCTGCTGGCGCTTGCCAATCTCCTGCAGGCGGCCCAGGATCTTGATCCAGTCGTCCTGGACTTCAGAGTAGACGGCCCGGCCGTCAGCGATCCGCTGGCTGGCCCGGATGTAGTCAGAATCCATCTTGTGGACTTCTCTTTCAAGCTCCCGGCTTTCGTCCAGTTCCCCGTGGGTCAGTTCATAGCTTTCGTCGATATGGCGCAGTTTCTTGATCAGCTGCTGGCTGACGGTCTGCTGGTGAGTCAAGAGCCGCTGCAGCTTGTCCTGGTTCTTTTCCACAAAAGGCCGGGCCTTGTATTCTTTCTCCAGGATTCCGTAGAGGGTCTTGATTTCCTTTTCGACCTTCTTTTTGCTGGTCTCTTCTAAGTCCAGCTGGGCCAAAGCCGCCAGGGACCGGTCGATCTGGTCGTTGCTTTGCCTGATTTCCAGCATAACGTCCAGGCTGCCGAAGCCGTACTTGGCATCCCGCATTTCCTTATAGCCAGCCGCGATTTCATCCAGCTGGTCAGCAAAAACGGTCTGCAGGTCGTGCTGATCCTCTTTAACTTCTGGCAGCTTGGTCTTTAAGGCCGTGAGGTCCGCCCGGATCTTTGACAAGACCCGCTTAGCCTCGACATGGTCGCCCTGGGCTGACAGGTTCTTGGCCTGGGCAAAATCTTCCTCCATGGCTGACAGGCGGTTTTCAATTTCTTCCAGGGCCACGCTGTAGTCAAAGGAATCGGCCAGAATTTCTTTGCGGATTTCCCGGTAGCTCTGCATCAATTCGTCATATTGGGCCTTGTTTTCCCGGTTTGATTCCAAAAGCTGGGTGAAGACGTCGGATGAATTCTTGACATCTTCAGAAACAGAGTCAACCAGTTCTCTGGCCTGCTTAATGCTTTGGTGGGACTTGACCAGGCGGTAGCGGGCATTTTCGTCCGCCCCGTCTTCAATCAAGCGCTGGATTTCCGGAAAAAGCTCAGCCGCCTTCTGGTAGCTCTTCTTCCAGGTATTGAGGGTAGCCAGGCTTTCCCCAGCCAGTTCCATTTGGTCCAGCTTGCCAATCGCCCGCTCCAGGTGCAGGTCTTCCATATTGCCCAGCTCATTATCGAGCTCTTCAATATCGCGCAATTGCCGGCGGTTGATCAAAAGCATGGCCATGACCACTACGATGATCGTGATAATTAAAGTGATGAGTAGTAGAGATTGTGTTGATGACATATCTTTCTCCTCCGAACTAAAGTTAATTATACCAAACTAGCCCCCGAAACATTTCTACTTTGCCAGACTTTCTGCGTTTTTTTCTTGCTTTCCGGGCCTAAAGCCCTTATAATGGTCAACGTGTAAAATATTTGCAGCCGTAAGCGACAAGAACGTCAACATCCCGGGACGTTTAGTGAACGAGTAACCCACGCTGCACGGGCGAAAATGTAAACTCGGGATGCACGAATGTTGAGCTTATATTGTGATTATTTTACTCCAACAATTTTTATTGTTTTTATTGGAGGAATTTTTATATGTCAAGATACACTGGTCCAAGTTGGAAGCGGTCAAGAAGATTGGGTATTTCTTTGTCAGGCACTGGCAAGGAACTTGCTCGTCGTTCATACGTTCCAGGTCAACACGGTCCTAACCACCGCGGCCGTCTTTCAGAATACGGCATGCAATTGCACGAAAAGCAAAAGCTGCGCTGGATGTTCGGTTTGAACGAACGCCAATTCCGTACTTTGTTTGTCCGCGCTGGTAAGATCCGTGAAGGCCAACACGGTATCAACTTCATGATCTTGCTTGAACGTCGTTTGGACAACGTTGTTTACCGTCTCGGCTTGGCTACTACCCGTGAACAAGCCCGTCAATTGGTAAACCACGGCCACATCACTGTTGATGGCAAGCGCGTTGACATTCCTTCATACGAAGTTAAAGTTGGTCAAACCATTAGCTTGAAGGAAAAGTCAAAGAACCTGCAACAAGTTAAGGACGCTTTGGAAGCTGTTGCTTCACGTCCATCATTTGTTTCATTTGACGAAGACAAGATGGAAGGTCAATTGGTTCGTTTCCCAGAACGTGACGAAATGGAACCAGAAATTGACGAAGCCCTGGTTGTTGAATACTACAACAAGTTGCTGTAATATCAATTCGGCTTCAAAGTCTTTCCCAGTTTTGGGAAAGGCTTTTTTCTTGCCCAAAAAGTTCAGTTATAATATGCTTTAGAGCCAGAAAAAGACAGTATTAATTTTTAGAAAGGATCAAGCCATGACTGAAGATTTAACCAAAAGAGTCGAAAACGCCGCGAATGGCATTACTCCGCAGACCAGGCCCGATGAGCGGCGGCGCTTTTTGGGTTCTTTAAGGGAGCGGGTTTTCGTGCGCATGACCATCAAGGACTGTGAAGACGCCAAGTTGACCAAACTCTTCATGGACCACTTTGCCGACTACAAGGGCTACACCATTTTGATCAACGCCAACACCCCCAACCCGACCTTTATCGGCCAGATTGAAAGCCGGGCCAGCAAGGAGCAGGTTCCCTTCTGCCTGGTCAATGACGAAAGTGCCAGAAAAGGCGATGATGATTCCGCCATCCTGGTCGTCAGCAAGGAGGCCATCAACCGGATGCGGATCGAATTGACCCAGGTCTACGCCCCGCCCCTGCCGGCTGAGAAATTGCCTGCTCCAAAGAAAAAGGGCTTTTTGGCCAGATTCTTCGGGGGCAATAAATGAAGCCCTTAGCATACCGGATGCGGCCCCAGTCCATCGACCAGGTCGTCGGCCAGCAGCACCTGGTCGGTCCTAAGAAGATCATCCGCCGGATGGTTGAGGCCCGGCAGCTCTCGTCCATGATCCTGTACGGCCCGCCCGGCATTGGCAAGACCAGCATCGCCAGCGCGATTGCTGGCAGCAGCAAGTATGCCTTCCGCCAGCTCAACGCGGCGACTGACGGGCAAAAGGAACTCTCCCAGGTCGCCGCTGAAGGCAAGATGAGCGGGACGGTCGTTCTGCTGCTGGATGAAATTCACCGGCTCAACAAGGTCAAGCAGGACTTTCTTTTGCCGCTGCTTGAATCCGGCCAGGTGATTATGATCGGGGCAACCACGGAAAATCCCTACCTGGCCATCTCCCCGGCCATCCGGTCCCGCTGCCAGATTTTTGAACTGAAGCCGTTGACTGAGGAAGAGATCCTGACGGCTGTTGACCGGGCCCTAACCGATGAAGAAAGAGGTCTGGGCAAATACCATGCCAAGCTGACGAAAGAAGCAGGAGAATTTTTGGCGCAAAAGGGCAACGGAGACCTGCGGGCCACTTTAAACAGCCTGGAGCTGGCAGTCCTGTCGACCAAGCAGGAACTGGAAGCTGAGGGCAAAGATGCCTTCTCCTTCACGGTCACCCTGGATGACATGGCGGATTCCTTGCAAATGAAGATCCAGAACTTTGACGCTGACGGGGACGGCCACTACGACCTCTTATCCGCCTTTCAAAAGTCCATCCGGGGCTCAGATACTGACGCGGGCCTGCACTACTTGGGCCGGCTGCTAGAATCAGGTGACCTGGTCTCAATCTGCCGCCGCCTCAGCGTGATTGCCTACGAAGACATCGGCCTGGCCAATCCCCCGGCCTGTGAGCGGGCTATTTTGGCCGTACAGGCGGCCCAGCAGCTGGGCCTGCCGGAAGCCCGGATCCCCCTGGCCAACGCTGTTATCGAGCTCTGCTTGTCTCCTAAGAGCAATTCTGCGATGACGGCCATTGATGCGGCTTTAGCCGACATCCGCCAAAGCAATGTCGGCCAGATTCCCGACCAGTTGAAAGACGCCCACTACAAGGGGGCCAGCAAGCTGGGCCACGGGACTGGCTACCTCTACCCCCACGACTATCCAGGCAACTGGGTGGCCCAGGCTTATCTGCCTGACCGCATGCAAGGCAAGCAGTATTTTGCCCCTAAGGGCGAGAGCAAATTTGAAGCGGCTTTTAAGAGCCAGTACCAGCGCCTGCATGACCTGCAGAAAGCAGGCCTTAAGGGCAAATGAAAGCGCTATAATTTTACTTGACAAAGGCTGCTGGGTTCTATATTATAATAAGTGATCTGAGTTGATCGTCAGAAAGCTTATTTGTAATTAGTTGACCGATCAAACTTAAGGACGTGGTGGCCTGTCAGTAACTACTGAATCGGAATGCTGCTCACGCAGAATCCATATTCACTGCGCGACGGGCCGGATTTTGTGAATTCTTTACGGGATCAACAGCGCCATTTATGCTTTGGTCAACTCGGATTTTCTTAGACAATAACAGCGGTCCTTCGGGCCGCTTCTTTTGTTTATTCCTGCCACTAGCTTACTCAGTGTGTTTTCACTTCCTGTGAAAACTAGAAAGTTTAACCAATGCTCTACATCCGTACTTTCATGATTATTTTTATCGCCTGCCTGCTGCTGACCGCCTGGTACCTCTGGCACCGGAGAAACGGCGCCTTCCTGGTCTTCGACGTCTCCAGCTCCCCGGAGCTCCATAGCTTGATGACCATCTGCTCGTGGACGCTCCTGGCGATCAGCGTCTTGGGAATCGTCCTGCTCTTCTTTGACAACAAGTATCTCAACTTGATCACCCTCTTTTTAGGCTCAGCGACGATTTTTATCTTCGCCCTCCTGCTTTCGCAAAACAATCAGTAAATTTATTAAAATGCTTTCATTTTTTTGGTAAAATAGAGACAGGAAGAGGTGGCAAAAATGACTAAACAATACCAATACAAACATATCCAAGTTGCCGTTGACGGTTCCAAGGAAGCTGACCTGGCTTTCAAGAAGGCCGTAACGGTTGCCAAGCACATGAACGCCAGCCTGGAAATTCTCCACGTTATCGACACGCGGTCCTTCCAGAACGTTTCCAGCTTTGACTCAGCCATGGTTGAGCAGGTTTCCAACGACGCCAAGAAGAAGATGGAAAAGTACTACCAGTCTGCCCAAGACAGCGGCGTCAAGGAAGTCCACTACTCCATCGAATTCGGCTCACCAAAGGCCATCATCAGCCGAGAATTCCCGAAGAAGCATGACATCGACCTGATCGTCATCGGCGCGACCGGCTTGAACGCCGTTGAACGCCTGCTCATCGGCAGCGTGACTGAATACGTCACCAGAACTGCTGACTGCGACATCCTGGTTGTTCGACACAACAAGGCTGGCTTGGACTAAGTCCAGTAAAATAAATAAAACCGCCCCGGTCGATTGACCGAGGCGGTTTTCGTATGCTCTCAAAAATTCAGTTAAAAGTCGCCAGCCGTGCTAAACATGTAGTCCTTATTGTGCCACTTCATCGAGAGGATCAAGCCAATCCCGATCATATTCCCGATCAAGGCTGACCCACCCTGTGAAACAAATGGCAGGGGCACCCCGGTAAGGGGCAGTAAATCAATGCTCATGCCGATATTTTCAAAGACGTGGAACAAAATCATCATAATAATCCCTGTGGACACATATGAATAGAAGGCGTTCTTGGTAGAGAAAGTGATCTTGACCATCTGCACGATCAAGATGAAGTAAATTCCGATCAAGGCCACCCCGCCGACAAAGCCGAAGCTTTCGCCGACCACGGAGAAGATCATGTCTGAGTTCCGGACTGGCACGTAGACTTTGATATTATTAAAGCCATTGCCAAAAATCTGCCCGGACCCGATCGCCTTCATGCTCTGCCAGAGCTGGTAGGCGCTGTTGGAGTTGTCCCCTGACGGGTCACTCCAGGACTTGATTCTTTCCAGCTGATAGGTCTTGAAGTAGTGGCGCAGAATCATCTGCCCTTCACTGGTAAAGACCAGGAGGATGACAGCGACGCCCACGACCACCATGAACAGAAAGACCGGGATGATGATTTTCCAGGAAATCCCTGAAACCAGGAGAATCCCCGCGGTAATCGCGACAAAGACCAGGGTGGTCCCAAAGTCAGGCTGCAGCATAAGCAGCATGGCCACCGGCAGGAACCAAGCCATGACCTTGCCGATCAAGAGCCAGTCATTTCTAAGGTTGTGGGCATAGCGCGCATTGTGCTCTCTGACGACCCGGGCCAGCTGCAAGATAAAGGCCGGCTTCATGACTTCTGAGGGCTGGAAGCTGACAGGTCCGACGACGAACCAGCTCTTGGCCCCGCTGCTGGCAGCCGTTGTCCGGTCATACAGGAAGAGGACCGCGACCAGCATGAGTATCCCCAAGCCATACAGATAGGGGGCCAGCTTAAAGATCTGCTCGGCGTCAAAGCGGACGATGAAGGCCACCATCAGCCAGGAAACCGTGTACCAGACAATCTGCATGGCCACTGTTCTAGTTGGCGTCCCATAGGTCGAGTCATTGACTGACGCGTTGTAAATTGAATAGAAACTGACGAATGACAGCAAGACCACGGGAATGATAACTCCCCAGGCGATGCGGTCATACCATTTGCTTTCTTCTTGAACTTTTGCCATTAACTATCACTTTATTCGTAAAAATTATTTTTCGTGCAAGGTGAAGTAGGCCAGCAGATCGTTGATGCCGGCATCAAGGCTCTTGGCAAACATCACGTTCTTGGACTTGCTGCTGGTTACCCGGAACTTGCCATCAACCTGCTCGATCAAGCCGATCTGGCGCTTCTTTGGAATGACTACTTCCCAAGTCGGTACCCGGCGGCCAGACAGTTCGTTGACCTCGATCCCGATGTTTTCTTGATTTCTTGACATATTCCCTCCTCGTTAGTGACTGTGGAATTTTCTGGCAATAATTTCGTCCTCATATTCTTCTGGGTGGGGATTGCGCAAAAGGGTAAACTTGTCCGGTACTGGATCCACCCCGCCGCGGTTAAAAGGATTGCAGCGCAGGATCCTTGCCAGGCCCATCAGCAATCCTAAAAGCGGACCATGCTTTTCCAAAGCAGTGATCATATAGCTGGAGCAGGTCGGGTAGAAACGGCAGCTGTCCGGCAAAATTGGTGAGATTGCCCGCTGGTAAAAGCGGACTAGAAGAATCATTATTTGACGCATTATTAGTGACGTTCGTGCTTTTCAATATGCTGCAGCAGGATACCAGTGCCCAAAGCAACTGATTCAAGCGGTGATTCAGCGATCAAAACCGGAATCTGCAGGCTGTCGGCAATCAGCTTGTCGATGTTCTTCAGCAAGGCGCCACCACCGGTGATCATAATCCCGCGGTCGATGATGTCAGCGGACAATTCCGGCGGCGTTTCCTGCAGAACCTGCTTGGTAGTGTCAATGATGCTTTGCAGGCCCTCTTGCAGGGCCTCAGTTACTTCAGAGCTGTTTACCTTGATCTGCTTTGGCAGGCCGTCAATCGTGTCGCGGCCGCGGACATTCATGCTTGCGTCCGGGTCTGAATCAGTAGCGGTACCAATTTCAACCTTGATGGCTTCCGCCGTCCGCATCCCGATCAAGAGCTGGTGGTTAGCCTTGATGTAGTTGACGATGGCCTGGTTCATCCGGTCCCCGGCATAGCGCAGGGACTTGGAAGTCACGATTTCGCCCATGGAGAGGATG
>NZ_AZCR01000002.1:1404-37535 GCF_001433875.1 Lactobacillus delbrueckii subsp. delbrueckii DSM 20074 = JCM 1012 | reverse complement strand
GCCGCCCCCCCGCCGATGTCGATGACCATGTTACCTTGCGGCTTGAAAATGTCCAGGCCGGCACCAACGGCAGCTACCTTTGGCTCATAGTCCAGGTAGACCTTGCCGCCGCCCGACTTTTCCGCGGCTTGGATGATGGCCTTTTGCTCAATTGAAGTTACGCCAGTCGGGGTGCAGACCAGAATGTTCGGCTTGCTCATGAAGCCCTTGACGTTCAGCTTCTCAATAAAGTAGCTCAGCATGGCTTCAGTAATGTCAAAATCAGCAATTACCCCGTCCTTCAAAGGCCGGATAACGCGGATGTTGCCAGGAGTACGGCCAACCATTTCATAAGCTTCAGTGCCGACAGCGACCACCTTGTTGGTGTTCGTATCCACGGCAACAACAGATGGCTCGTCGATCACAATGCCCTTGCCGGAAACGTTGATCAAAACGTTCGCGGTCCCCAAATCAATACCAATATCTTTTGACACGTCTATTTCCTCCATAACATATTAATTTTAATTGTACCATAAAAGCGCTCTGTATAGCGGCTTCCGCTTAGCTTTAACCTATTCTTTAAAACAGGTTAGACAATTGTAATGAAGTATCTATCAAGGCGATCAAAAATTGGCCGACCGTATAGCCCAGGGCAATCGCCGTAAAAATCAAGAAGACCTGGGCTTCAAATACCCGACTGGTCCGAATGATTTTCTCAATTCTGACGGCTTTGATCGCCTGAAAGGCTAAGGCAATGCAAACAAAGTAGATCACCAAGCTGATGATTGCGTGAATTCCAAGTTGTCTCATAATAAAATCTACCATAAAAAAAGAGCGGATTTATTCCGCTCTTTTCCCTTATTTGTGCAGCTCGTCGTAAACGTGAATCCGGTTTACAGCCCGCCGCAAAGCAATTTGAGCCCGCTCCAATAACTGCTCGTCGTGCTTTTCCTTGGCTTCCTTGATGAGCGCCTCGGCCCGCTGCTTGGCAGCTTCAGCCCGACTGAGGTCAATGTTGCGCGCGCGTTCTGCGCTGTCAGCAATAATCGTTGCCACATTGTTGGCGAATTCGATGATCCCCCCGCTGACGGTGATGTGATCAACCTTGTGGTCGACATCGGCGCCGCGTTGAACCCGGACTTCACCAATTGTCAGCGGAGTTAAAATCGGCAGGTGGTTGTACAAAATCTGCCGGTCGCCGTCAATAGCCCGCATTGAGACGGAGCTGCCACGGTGAGAATAGATTAACCCGTTTGGCGTAACGATATTGATCTTAAACAGTTTCTCTGCTTCTGCCATGATGCATCAACCTACTTTTCTAATAAGGCTTTTGCTTCCGGATCGCTTGGGGTAACCCCCATCTTTTGCGCCTTCTTCAAAACGTCTTCGATCGGGCCAACGCCTCTGAAGGCATCTTCAGGCAAGTCGTCAAGATGGCCGTCGAGGATCATCTTGAAGCCCTTGATCGTTTCCTTGATTGGAACGTATGAGCCTGGAACACCGGTAAAGACTTCGGCAACAAAGAAGTTTTGTGACAGGAAGAACTGAATCCTACGTGCCCGGGCAACGATCAGCTTTTCTTCATCTGACAATTCATCCATACCCAAAACGGAGATGATGTCTTGCAGTTCGCGGTAACGTTGCAGGATATGCTGAACCCGGGTCGCAACGTCGTAGTGTTCCTGGCCGACAACTTCAGGGTCCAGGGCACTGGAAGTTGATTCAAGTGGGTCAACGGCCGGGTAGATACCTTGTTCTACCAAGCTACGTTCCAAGTTGGTCGTCGCGTCCAGGTGGGCGAAAGTAGTCGCTGGCGCAGGGTCAGTGTAGTCGTCGGCTGGAACGTAAACGGCTTGGATAGAGGTGATTGACCCCTTCTTAGTGGAAGTGATTCTTTCTTGCAATTGACCCATTTCCGTTGCCAAAGTTGGCTGGTAACCAACGGCACTAGGAATCCGGCCCAGCAAGGCGGAAACTTCAGAACCGGCCTGGGTAAACCGGAAGATATTGTCGATGAAGAGCAGCACGTCCTGGCCTTCAACGTCTCTGAAGTACTCAGCGATCGTCAAACCGGTCAAAGCGACCCGCATTCTGGCACCAGGCGGCTCGTTCATCTGCCCGAAGACCATGGCGGTCTTGTCTAAAACGCCAGATGCCTTCATTTCGAAGTAAAGGTCGTTACCTTCACGGGTTCTTTCCCCGACACCGGTGAAGACGGAAATACCGTTGTGTTCCTGGGCAATGTTGTGAATCAATTCCTGGATGATCGTGGTCTTGCCGACCCCGGCACCACCGAACAGACCGACCTTACCACCACGAAGATATGGTTCCAACAAGTCGATAACTTTGATCCCGGTTTCCAGGATTTCACGGCTAGTAGTTAATTCATCATACTTAGGTGCTTCTTTGTGGATCCCGGAGCGAGGGTGGTCAGCTGGAAATTCTGAACCACCATCAATCGGTTGACCTAAAACGTTGAAGACCCGGCCCAAGGTATCCGGGCCAACTGGCACGGAAATTGAGCTCCCAGTATCTTCAACCTTCATCCCACGACGAAGGCCATCGGTAGATTCCATCGCGATGCAGCGCAAAACGCCATCGCCTTGTTCAAGAGTAACTTCAAGGATAATCGAGTCGTCGTCTGACTTGATGACCTTCAAGGCATTGTTGATGTCTGGCAGGTCTTTGCCAATTGGAAACTTGACGTCGACAACAGGGCCGATTACTTGAACGATTTCACCTTGACTCAAACTTCTACCTCCTTTTCTCTTATTCAAGTGCATTCGCACCACTGACGATTTCAGTCAATTCAGTAGTGATTTGTGCTTGTCTTGCACGGTTCATTTGCAAACTAAGACTAGAAACAAGGTCCTTGGCATTGTCCGTGGCACTCTTCATGGCCGTCATTGAACTTGCGTGTTCGGCGGTCTTGGCGTCCAAAATGGCGCCATAGATTTCCGCCCGCGCGAATTGCGGCAGTAAGGTTGCCAAAACGCTGTCAATGTCAGGGGCAACTTCGAATTCAATCTTCTTGCTTTCCTTGGCTCCCATGGTCCCGATGTCAAGGTCGACGATCGGCAGCATCTTTTCGACCCGGAAGGCTGAGGACAAAGAATTCACGTGGTGAGTGTAGCAAACATACAGTTCGTCATAAACGCCGTTCAAGTACATCTTGATCGCCGTTGAGACGATTGGCAGGGTTTCCTTGAAGGTTGGCACGTCTGAAACGCCGTCTTTTTCGTAGACAACGTTCAGATTGTTCTTCTTGAAGAACTGGGAGCCAACGCTGCCGACTGACAGGATCTTGGACTCTCTGCCCTGCAGCTTTTCGTCAGCTACCAGGCTCATCATATGCTTGATGACTGAGCTGTTGTAGGAGCCGACCAGACCACGGTCACCGGTAACTACCAGGTAGCCCACGGAGTGAACTTCCTCACGAGGCTTGATCATATCAGAAATGATCCCCATCCCAAAGACATCATCGTAGTCGATGGAGTCAATGTTGTCTTGCGTCAGGCGGTAATTATCCTTGTTCAAGTAGTCGATCACGCTGGCACTCATCAGCCGGGACACGGTTTGGTGCAGCAGCTGATTGTATTCCTGGTAGCCCTTGTCTCTTTTTTCAGTCTGATTCAGTTTAGCCGCTGAAACCATGTGCATGGCTTCAGTAATCTTACTCGTTTGCTTGACAGAAGCAATTCTCTTCTTCAATTCAAGTAAAGATGCAGGCATAGTCTACCTCCTATTTGTTACTTGATGAGAAGCTGGATGCAAATTGTTGAAGAGCTTCTTGAAGCTTGTTTTCATCTGGCAATTTGCCAGTTGACTTGATTTCAGCTAACAGATCAGCATGGTTGGCGTCAAAGTCGGTGTAAAGTTCTTGTTCAAAGCGAGCAATATCATCGACTGGCACCGCGTCCATAAAGCCATGGGTCAAAGCGTAAAGCAGGACAACCTGCTTTTCAACGGCAACCAGCTTGTGCAGCGGCTGCTTCAATACTTCGACGGTCCGCCGGCCGCGGGCCAGCTTGGCTTGCGTTGCCTGGTCCAGATCACTGCCGAACTGGGCAAAGCTTTCCAGTTCCCGGTATGAAGCCAGGTCGGTCCGCAAAGTACCAGCAACCTTCTTCATGGCTGGGATCTGCGCGGCCCCGCCGACACGGGAAACAGAAGCCCCGGCGTCGATGGCTGGGCGCGTACCGGAGAAGAACAGGTCACTTTGCAAGAAGATCTGTCCGTCAGTGATGGAAATAACGTTGGTTGGAATGTAGGCGGAGATGTCCCCGGCTTCAGTCTGAATGAATGGCAGGGCAGTCAATGAGCCGCCGCCCAGTTCCTTGCTCAGCTTGGCACTCCGTTCCAACAAACGTGAGTGCAGGTAGAAGACGTCACCTGGGTAGGCTTCACGGCCAGGTGGCCGGCGAAGCAGCAGGGAAAGTTCACGGTAGGCAACCGCCTGCTTGGACAAGTCGTCAAAGACAACCAGGACGTCCTTGCCGGCGTACATGAATTCTTCCCCCATCGCGGTCCCGGAATATGGCGCGATGTAAAGCATTGGTGCCGGTTCTGAAGGACCAGCTTCAACCACGATGGTGTAGTCCATCGCCCCAAGCTTCTTCAAGGTTTCAACTTGTGCTCTGACAGTTGATTCCTTTTGACCAATTGAGACGTAAATACAAATTACGTCCTGCCCTTTTTGGTTCAAAATGGTGTCGATCGCTAAACTGGTCTTACCAGTCTTACGGTCACCGATGACCAGCTCACGCTGACCACGGCCAATTGGCACCAGCGCATCAATGGCCTTAATACCAGTTTGCAAAGGCTGGTTAACTGACTGACGCTGCATAACGCCTGGCGCCTTTGACTCGATTGGCCGAGTCTTGTCAGTCTTGATTTCGCCTAAGCCGTCAACTGGCTGGCCAAGTGGATTCACAACCCGGCCAATCAAAGCATCCCCAACTGGAACTTCCATAATCCGGCCAGTTCGCTTCACGCGATCGCCTTCACGGATGTCGTCAAACTTGCCCAGAATGATGATACCGACATCATTGCTTTCCAAGTTTTGGGCGATACCGTAGGCACCATTGTCGAACTGCAAAAGCTCACTTGACAAGACATTGTTCAAGCCGTGAGCGCGGGCGATACCATCGCCGACGTAAGTTACGACACCGACTTCCTCGATGTCCAGCTTATCGTCGTAGTGTTCAAGTTGCTGCTTGATTAAAGAGCTGATTTCTTCCGCTTTAATGCTCAATGGTTTCACCTCTTTATAATACTTACTTTGTTAACATGGCGCGGATTTTCTCCAATCGATGCTTTACTGAGCCATCGATCACGCGGCCTTCAACCTCAAGGACCACGCCGCCGATAATTTCTGGATCAACTTCATTTTCAAGATGAAGTGCCTGCAAGCCATATTTCTTGGCATAGCTGTTCGCAAGGCGCTGCAGCTGATCTTCATCTGGCTTCAATGCAGTCTTAGCGACACCCGTTCCGATGTGGTTGGCAGCATTGTACAGGTGAATGTAGTAGTCAATGATGTCAACCAAGTTGTCAAAACGATCATAGCTAAGCAAGAAGTTTAAAACTTCTTGAAGCTCTGCAGAAAAGCCCTGTTCAACCGCCGTCAAAAGACTTTCCTTTTGCTTGACGTCCAAAACAGGATTGCTCAGAACCTGGACAAAACGGGGCTCTGCTTGAACTGCCTTCTTCAATTCAGTCAGTTCGCTGTACATGAGCTCAGTCTTGCCGCTGTCTTTGGCAAAATCAAAGATCGCTGTTCCGTAGCGTCTTGCCGTTTCTTCTCTACTTAAGGCCATTAATCGTTCAACCCCTTAATGAACTGATCAACTAAATCTTTTTGATCAGCAGCAGATAAGTTCTTAGCAATTACCTTTTCCGCAATCGTCACAGAAAGATCAGCGACTTCGTTGCGGGCTTCGTTCAAGGCGTCACTTTTAGCTTGCGCTGCATCAGCCTTGGCCCTTTCCCGGATAGCGGAAGCTTCAGCCTTGGCTTCGCTGACGATTTGCTTGCCGGTCTTTTGCGCATTACTCTTGGCAACAGAGAGGATCTGGGTTGCTTCTTGTCTTGAATTCTTCAAGGCTGCTTCCCGTTCATTGGCCAAAATTTCAGCCTTCTTGCGGTCGCTAGCAGCTTGATCCAAGTCATCAATGACTTTCTGACGGCGCTTCTCCATCATGTCCTTTACCGGGCCCCAGGCATAATGCTTGACGGCCAGCAAAAGGATACTGAATACTATTAAATACCAAAGGGTATTAATGATTGAGATTTCAGCGCCGGCGAATACTGGTTGAAATTCCATCAACAATCCTTCTCTCTCAATTTAGTAACTAATGTAATTTAACGACTGGTTAATTACAGGAACAAAATCAAGAAAGCGATAACGATAGCCAGGATTGGAACGGCTTCGATCAAACCAACACCGATGAACATAGTTGCTCTCAAGTTACCAGCACTTTCTGGTTGGCGGGCGATGCCTTCGATCGTCTTTGAGATAACCTTACCGTTCCCCAATGAAGCAGCCAAAGCAGCAAGACCAGCAACAAGTGCAGCAGCTAAATCCTTTAAACCTGTAGTCATAATAAAACCTCCGAAAAATTATTCTTGTGTAACCTTATTGCCAATATAAACCATAGAAAGGGTTACAAAAACATACGCCTGGATAGAGCCAATGAAGACAGAGAAACCTTGCCAGATCATTGCGAGCGGCGCAGCCAGGATTCTGGTTACAATCCCCATGCTTGGCCCCAGCTGGTTCCCGATCAGGGTCAGCAGGACTTCACCCGCAAAGATATTACCGTAGAGACGCAGCGATAACGTCAAGAAGTTGGTAAATTCTTCAATGATGTTAATCGGCAAAAGAAAACCGACAGGACGTGCATAGTTCTGCAGGTAGCCTTTCGTGCCAAATTTCTGAATCCCTAAGGTAAATGCCAGAAGCAAGGTCATCATCGCGAACGACATCGTCGTCACTGGATCAGCAGTTGGTGATTTGATGACCATATAGTCACCGACTTTCACTTCCAAGAACAACCCTAGTTGATTCATGCAGAAAATGAAAAGGAACAAAACAAAGGCGTAAAGAGACAGATGTTTTTGCGCAGCCGGGTCTTCGACGTTATCCTTGACAATCCCGTCGGTAAAATCGATCAGGTATTCCAGGACATTTTGTTTCTTGTTCGGTTTCATTTCAACTTTACGTGAAAGAGCGTAACAAATGGCAAAAACCACAATTGCCATCAAGGTCGAACCGATAATGCCGACCAAGTCGACGTTCAGTCCGGTACCGTTAATATTGAAGACAAGTGATTTCTCCAATTCTTCGTGACCTCCCTTCTTGTGCTGAATTCTTCGAACACATCATTTATTGTACACCAATAAAAATTAATTGGAATTTTTGTAATCGCTTTTATAGCGACTTTTTTAATTATTTAGTCCCAAAGATCCGGTCACCTGCATCCCCTAAACCTGGGAAGATGTAGCCGTTTGGCAGCAGCTTGTCGTCAAGGGCAGCCGCGTAAATGTCAACGTCCGGGTGTTCATCTTGCACCGCCTTGACGCCTTCCGGCGCAGCAACCAGGACGGCCAGCTTAATGTCGGTCACGCCCCGCTTCTTCAAAGCTTCGATGGCCAGGTTGGCGGAACCGCCAGTAGCCAGCATCGGGTCAACGACCAGGCATTCACGTTCAGTAACATCCTTAGGAACCTTGAAGAAGTATTCTACCGGCTTCAAGGTTTCTTCGTCGCGGTACATGCCAACGACGCCGACCTTGGCTGACGGAATCATTTCCAAAACCCCGTTGACCATGCCCATGCCAGCACGCAGGATCGGCACGATAGTCAATTTCTTGCCGGCCAGTTCCTTTTGCACCGTCTTGCCCATTGGCGTTTCGATTTCAACGTCTTGCAAAGGCAGGTCGCGGGTGATTTCGTAGGTCATCAAACCGGCGATTTCGCCAACGATTCTCCGAAATTCATTTGATCCAGTTTCCTTGCGGCGAATGATCGTCAGCTTGTGCTGAATCAATGGATGGTTTAACACAGTGAACTTTCCCATATAGTTCCTCCATTCAAAAATACCATATCGTCTCTATTATAAATAAAAAAGGAAATGGTTTAAAGCAATTTCTTTTTTAAAACATTAAATCGTCCAGATTAGACATGATGACCGCCGGCAGCCTTGTTTAAACGGTTCATGTAGGCCAGACTTTCCTCACCCTGGTCAAAGCCCTCTACATAAATACTTTTAATTTCTGGCCGGTCGTCAAAATAGCGCAGGCCGGCAAACAGGTTGTGGTCAGCCTCCGTCAGATTTTTGCCTAAATTGAACTTATTTTCCTCAGGTACAGGTAAGTTTTCCAAAAGGTCACTAGTTGCCATGACTCCGCAGGAAACATCCAGGTCTAGCTTAGCAAAAGTTTCCGCCTGGTCGACCACGTAAACCTGGGCACTTGGCGCGTAGTGGCGGTATTTCATCCCTGGCGCCTTCGGCACGTCCTTGTCACTTACCTGGCCCCGGTTGATCAAAACTTCTTCGCCCAAGACCTGGCTGATCTCTTCTGGCGTAATCTTGCCCGGCCGCAAAACAACTGCTGGGTTAACCGAAAGGTCAACGATGGTTGATTCCAGGCCCACTTCAGTCTCGCCGCCATCAACGATTCCAGCGATCTTGCCCTTTAAGTCGTGGTAGACGTGCTGGGCCGTGGTTGGGCTCGGCTTAGTAGAGGTGTTGGCGGAAGGCCCGACGATCGGGTAGCCAAGCTTGGCGATCAAGTCATGAGTCAGCTGGTCATCCGGGCAGCGGAAGGCAACCGTTGGCAGGCCCCCGGTTGCAGATTCCGGCAGGGCCCCTTCTTTAGCTAAAAGCAGGATGGTCAAGGGACCTGGCCAAAAGTGCTTGATCAACTTCTCCGCCCGCTCCGGCACTTCCTTAGCGTAAGGGCGCATCATGGCTTCGTCAGCCACGGTCACGATCAAGGGGTTGTCGCTAGGCCGACCTTTGGCCGCGTAGACCTTTTTGACTGAATCGTCCCGGGTGGCCAAAGCCCCCAGGCCATAGACAGTTTCAGTCGGAAAGGCAACTAATTCCCCTTCCCTAAGCAGGCTGACTGCTTCATCCAATTGTTCCCGTTTAAAAATCTTGGTTTCCATTATTTCTTCCACTCCCCAAACAGCATCCGCGGCTTGCCGGCCATGTCCCGGCGGAATTCCACCTTAAAGTCCGGCAATTTTTCGGCAAACAGGGCCTTCAGCTCATCTTCCTCGCTAAAGCCGAATTCCATGAAGAAGCGGCCGCCCGAGTTTAAGTGGTCTCTAACTTCTTCAGCGAACTTACGGTAAAAGGCCAGGCCATCCTGGCCGCCAAACAGGGCTTCTTCCGGCTCATTGGCCAGAACGCCCTTGTCCATAACGTTCTTCTCGCTGGGCTTGATATAAGGCGGGTTGGAAATGATCAAGTCAAACTTACCCAGGCCCAGCAAAACATTGGCCTTGCGGGTGGTTACGTCCAGGCCGTAGTCCAAAAAGTTCTCTTCACTGATTCTGAGCGGGGTGTCCTTAACGTCACTGGCGTAAAAATGCAGGTCCTTGATCCCCTTGCTTTCAGCTTCCTTGGCCAGGGCCACCGTAATATTGCCTGACCCAGTCCCCAGGTCAAGGACAGTGTCGCCGTCTTGTAAGTGCGCTAGGGCCCATTCAACCAGTTCCTCAGTTTCAAAGCGGGGAATCAGCACGCCTTTGGCCACCCGCAAGCGGTAGCCTAAAAACCAGGCATAGCCCAGGATATACTGGGGTGAGTCCCCTTTAGCCAGGCGCTTCATGTCCTTTCTGGCCTGCTTGACTTCAGCGTCAGACAATTCCATGTCCTGCTTAAGCTGAAACTGGCTTGGCGTCAGGCCCAGCCGCTCAGCCAAAAGAAAGTCGATTTCCTCGCTCCGTGCGCTTTCAGCCAGTTCACTGGCCTCAATCCGCATTTCTCGTAAACTCTTATGCATTTTCTGCCAGCTCCTCTAATTGCTTGGTTTGGTAGTAAACCGTCAAAGCATCGATGACTTCGTCCAGTTCCCCGTTCATGATCCGGTCCAATTTGTTCAAAGTGAGGCCGATCCGGTGGTCAGTCACCCGGTTTTGCGGGTAGTTGTAGGTTCTGATTCTTTCTGACCGGTCACCGGTGCCGACCGCGTTCTTCCGCTTGGCGTCGTACTTGTCCCGGTTCTGGCTTTCGTAGTAGTCGTAAACCCGGGACTTCAAAATTTCCATAGCCTTGGCCCGGTTTTGCTGCTGGGACCGCTGGTCCTGCATGGCAACCACGATACCGGTTGGCAAGTGGGTCATTCTGACGGCACTGGAAGTCTTGTTGATGTGCTGACCGCCCGCACCGGATGACCGGTAGACGTCCACCCGGATTTCCTTTGGATCAAGGTCAATGTCAACCTGTTCATATTCTGGCATGACGGCAACGGTAGCAGTTGAAGTGTGCACCCGGCCGGCTGATTCAGTTACTGGGATCCGCTGCACCCGGTGGGCCCCGTTTTCATATTTCAGCTTGGAGTAGACCTTGTTACCAGTAATCATGATTGCCACCCGCTTGTAGCCGCCAACTTCAGTTTGTTCGCTGTCGACGATAGAAACATTCCAGCCCTGGTTTTCCGCGTACTTTTCATACATCCGCAGCAGGTCGCCCGCGAACAGGGAAGCTTCATCCCCGCCGGCTGCCCCCCGGATTTCCATGATGATGTCCTTGTCATCGTTAGGGTCCTTTGGCAGCATCAAGATCTTGATTTCATCTTCCAGCTGGCTGATTTCATCTTCCAGCTCAGAGTTTTCCATCTTGGCCATTTCAACCAGCTCAGGGTCTGAACCGTCAGCGATGATTTCCTTGTTGCCGGCAATTTCTTCTTTGTCGGCCTTGAACTTGCGGAACTTCTGCACGACTTCCCGCATGTCAGCTTCTTCCTTGGTAATTTCCATGTAGCGCTTGGTATCAGCGATGACTTCCGGGTCGGCCATCATTTCCTGAATTTCTTCATAGCGCACTTCCAAGCTTTCCAGCTGTGCCATTACATTATCCATTTAATCAATCCTTCCAATAAAAACTAGTCTCTTGCCTGATCGGGTTGGAAATAGTGGAAGCGGCAGACCGGGTAGTAAGCCTCGTCGCCGCCAATCTGCACCTGCTCGCCCTCATAGACGGGCAAACCGTCCTTGTAGCGCAGAGCCATGGTTGCCTTGTGCCCGCAAAAGTGGCAAATTGTCTTTATCTCTTCTATTTTATCAGCATAAAGCAAAAGATACTCACTGCCTTCAAAAAGATGGTTCTGAAAATCATTCTTCAGGCCAAAGGCCATCACCGGAATGTGCAAGTCATCCACGACCCGGGCACACTGGATGACCTGGGCCTTTTTTAAGAACTGGGCCTCATCGATCAAGACCGCCGCTAAGGGGTGGCCGTCAGACTCCTGCTCTTGCTGGTTCAAAGCCGTGATGTAGTCAAAGAGGTCCAGGTCCGGCTCAATCGGCTGGGCGCTGCGGCTGAGCCCGATCCGGGAAGCCACCACGCCGCGGCCGGACCGGGTGTCAACGCTGCTAGTCAATAAAGCCACCTTGCGTCCTTGAATCTCGTAGTTGTGGGCAACCTTCAAGATTTCAATCGTCTTGCCGCTGCCCATCGCTCCGTATTCGAAAAAAAACTGTGCCATATTCTCCACCTTTGTATTAATCTCGCTCAAATAAGTATAGTGTATTTTGCAAAAGTTTAAAAGATCCGCATTTTAGCCGCTAAACTTTCCGTCTTATGGTAAGATTTATCATAGTTTTAATACAGAATAGGAAGTTAATCATGAGTTTTAAATCCAACATCGCAACTTTTGCCGGCAAGTCCTCTTACTGGTTCCTGCACAATGTCTTAAAGGGCGGGACCAGCTTTCCCGGCAAGCTGGCCATGAAGCTTGACCCAAATGTCCTTGAACAGCTGGGCAAGGACTACGAGACCATTATCGTTACGGGGACCAACGGCAAGACCATGACCACGGCCCTCATCACCCAGACCTTGAAAGAAAAATACGGCGATATTTTGACCAACCCATCCGGGTCCAACATGGCCCAGGGGATCGTAACTGCCTTTTTGGCTCATGGCCAGAAAAAAAGCAGCCGGAAACTGGCCGTTTTGGAAGTCGATGAAGCCGACGTCAAGGCCGTAACCCAGTTGGTCCACCCCAAGACCTTCGTTCTGACCAACATTTTCAGAGACCAGATGGACCGCTACGGGGAGATCTACACGACCTATGAAAAGATCGTCGCCGGCATCAAGTTGGCGCCAGATGCAACCATCATCGCTAACGGGGACGCCAGCATCTTCTCTTCAGTCGACCTGCCGAATCCAAAAGTCTTTTTTGGCTTTGAAACTGACCAGGACAAACCGCAAAATGACTTCAAGGCTGACGTCAACACTGACGGGGTCCTCTGCCCTAAGTGCGAGCATATCCTGCACTATCACGCAATTTCCTATGCCAACCTGGGTGACTTCTTCTGCCCGAACTGCGGCTACAAGCGGCCGGATTTGACCTACAAGCTGGAAGAAATCAGCGAGCAGACCCCGAGCCGGATCAAGTTTACCATTGAAGGCAAGGAATTCGCCATCAACATCGGCGGCACCTACAATATCTACAATGCCCTGGCCGCCTTTGCCTGCGCCAGAGAATTCGGCGTTTCCGCCAATGAAATCGCGGCGGCTTTTGCCAAAAACAAGCGGATCTTCGGTCGCCAGGAACTGATTCACTACCAGGGCAAGCAGATCAACATCATCTTGGTCAAGAACCCGGTTGGCTTAAACGAAGTCCTCAGCCTCCTGGACACGGAAAAGAACCACTACAGCCTGGCTGCCCTCTTAAACGCCCACCACGCTGACGGCATCGACACCAGCTGGATCTGGGACGGGAACTTTGAAAGCCTGGACCGTGACAAGATCGACCAGGTCATCGTCGGCGGCGAGCGGCACAAGGACATGGCCTTCCGCCTGGAAGTTGCCGGTTTTGACCCGGACAAGATGATCATTGAAAGCGACTTTGACCAGCTGTTGGCCGCTTTTGCAAAGGCGCCGACTGACAAGATCTACATTCTCTCAACCTACACGGCCATGCTGCACCTGCGGCAGGTCTTTGCCGACAAGGGCGTCTTGAAGAGAAGAATCAACTAGCATACGCAAAGCAAGTAAGTAAAAGAGTAAATAAAAATCCCGCGGTCAGCCGCGGGATTTTTTAAATTGCCGTAGTTAAGACGGCGACTACGTTGATCAAGGCAACCAAGCCGGCAAAAAAGGCAACCGCCTTGTATGTCGCGTTCTTGCTAAAGGCAAAAAGCAGGCCCTCGATTAGGGCCACGGCAAATGCCGTGATAGCGGTGATGGCATAATAAGGCGACATCCGGCTGTTAAAACGGCCCAGGATGATGATGACCAGGCCGTAGACGGCTAAAAGCAGCCAGCCCTTTTGCTTATTGCTTAATTTCATATGATTTTGCTCCTCTTTCTAGCTAGCGGTTTTCCTGCAAAAAAGCGTTGATGATCCGGCTGCGCATAGTCAAAAAGATCTGATTGTGCCGAGAAGGGTGAACCCGGTTGGTCAAAAGAATTAAGCCGGACTGCTTGACCTGGTCAAACAAGACCAAAGTGCCGGTAAAACCGGTGTGGTAGATGATGGGATAGTTTTCCTTAGGGTCAAAGACCAGGTTCCAGCCCCAGGACCGGGCTTTTAAACCCGCCGGAGTCTTGACCTGGTAGAGATCTTGGATTGTTTCTTTCTTTAATGGCAAAATGTCACTGACCCCCATATAGCCCTGGCCCATTTTGACCAGGTCGCTGACGGTACTAAACAGGCCAGCTGACCCGCACCGCCGGCCTAATTGCTGGCCCTTGGGGTCATGAACGAAGCCTTGAATGACCTGGCCGTCAACTAGTTCCGTTGGCACGCACTCCTCTTTTGGCGGAGCAAAAGTCGTTTCAGTCAAGCCAGCTAGCTGGAAGATCCGCTCGCTGGCCAGGTCCTGGACTGCTTTGCCCGTGATCCGCTCTAAAACCAGGCCTAAAAGGACGAAGTTGGTGTCTGCATAGCGGACCACCCGGTTAAACTCGCTGGTCACTGGCAAGCCCACGATCGCCCTCATTAATTCCGGGCCGGATAAGGCATTCCGGTTTTCGATCCAGCCCCGGATGCCAGATGTGTGGGTCAAAAGGTGGCTGAGGCAGACCCGGCCGTCCTTAAATTCCGGCACGTATTTTTGCAAGGGGTCAGCAAAGTCAACCTTTCCCTCTTCCCTCAGCTGCAAGAAAGCAGCCGTCGTGGCCAAAACCTTGCTGCAGCTGGCCAAGTCATAGTAGGCAAAAGGGCTCAGCTGGCTTTTAGCCGGATAAATGCTGGCAAAGCCCAAAGTCGAGGCAAAGACCTGGTCACCTTTTAAGAGGGCGTAGTTGACTCCAGGAACAATTCTTTCAGAAACCATGCTTTCAATCAGCAGCTGGGTTTTAGGAAAATTAAGCAAGCGGTGACTCCTTTCTAAAAGGCCCTTACGGGCAATTAGCTATATTATACGGCAGTTTTCAGCCTTTCCAAGCCAGCCTGAAAAAATTTTAGACTTTTTTTGCCGGGAGCCTTGACTTTTTCTTGCAAAGAAAGCATAATAATGAATGTCGGTAATTCGAACACAAACTTCACCCGTTGGTCAAGTGGTTAAGACGCTACCCTCTCAAGGTGGAGTCATGAGTTCAATTCTCGTACGGGTGATTTACTGCGATGTAGCCAAATTGGTAAGGCAGTGGACTCTGAATCCATAATGTTCCGGTTCGAGCCCGGACATCGCAATAATACCGAAAGGCAAGTTCCTCTGGAGCTTGCCTTTTTTCTTCTTTTCAAATCACATTACTTAGTCACATAGCCTTCCTTAAAGTTCCACTCGCTCCACTTGCAGATCCAGCCCTTGGCATTTGACCGGATCAGCCAGGCATCGTCCTCATAGTAAACCCCGACATCGTCAAGCAGGATGCTTTCCGCCTTACTCACTTTTCCTGGTCATTGGTGTTCTTGGAAGCAGCAATCAGCTTGTCATACTGGCTGTTTTTCCAGGAGCCATAGTTGGAGCTGTTCTTGCTGGTCAGAAGTTCCAGGAAGGAAATCGGGTCACCGAAGTCGGCGATCCAGTCTAACCCGCAGATCTGGAACTCGCAGTTTTCCCGCCGGGCCAGGCGGGTCTTGGAGGGAACACTGGTGACCATCAATTTCAGCCCTGGCCGCTGGGTTTCCAGCATGCTCTGCAGGGACTCGCCGGTCTTCTTACCCCCGTCGCTGTCACTGGTCCGCAGCTTCAAGGTCAAGCTGGACTTGCCGAGTTCACTCAGGCCCTTTTGCCAGTACTCCTTGGCCTTGCTTGGCTGGTACTTGTAGAGGTCTTTGGCCGAGGAAGAAATCATGCTGGTGTAGTTTTCCCCGTAATATTCAGTCAAGCCCTTGGCTGTGTAAGTATTGGCCACCTGGTTGTTGCCGCCTAAAATCCGGATCAGGTTCTCCCGGTTGATGGCCAGGGAGATGGCCTTGCGGATGTTGCTGTTGGCCAGGTTCGGGTTCTTTTCATTAAGTTCCAGGTAGTAGGTCCCCCGTTGGAGAGGCTGTAGTAGTTCTTCTTGCCCTTGAACTGCTTGGTCAAATTGGAGTCCAGGCCCAGGGCATCTATTTTGTTTGACTGGTAGAGGTTGTAGGCGATAGTCGCCGTCTTGTTGACCGTGAAGCTGATCTGGTCAAGCTTGACGCTCTGCTTGTCCCCGTATTTCTTGACGGCTTTTTCCTCCTGCGGGAAAAAGACTGGGAAGGCCATTAGGTCCTTAAAATAGGCCATCCGCTTCTCTAAAGTGACGACCAGCTTATACTTATCTCCAGGCTGAAAACCGGCTTTTTGCCGTTTTGGATGGCATCGGCGTTCTTGATCCCGGAAAAAAGATACTAGTACTCGGCCTCAGTCTTGGGATTGACGGTCCGCCGCCAGGAGTAGACAAAGTCTTGGGCAGTTACGAGCGTGCCATCATTCCACTTGGACTTGCGCAAGTTGAAAGTATAAATCAGCCCGTCCTTGCTGTTTCTGTAGAGCCCTTCCATTGAATTGATCATCTGGCTGAAGCTGACCACGTCCGTGGTCTTGGACGGGTCCATCGTGATGATTTCCCCGCCGACTGACCAGTTAAAATCCTGCTCCTTTTGACTGCTCTCCTGCTTGCTGCAGGCTGTTAACGTTAAAGCAGCTAAAGCAAGTCCGGTCAAGGCAATTTTTCTTGATGACATCTTCCTTTACCCCCTCTTACTAAAGCGGTAACATAGGCAATACTCTCTTTGCTCCCCTTAAATTGCAGCACTTAATGTATTTTTTATCATCTTTGGCCCAAAAAATATCAAATTGAACAAAAAAGAGCAAGATCCGCGGATCTTGCTCTTCTTAGTTTCATTTACGAAAGATTACAGGCGGCTTGCCAGTTCGTCGTGCAAGTCTTCGTAGCCCGGCTTGTTCAAAAGGCCGAACATGTTGCGCTTGTAAGCTTCAACCCCTGGCTGGTTGAATGGGTTGATCCCGTTCAAGTAGCCGGAGATAGCAACTGACAGTTCGAACCAGTAGATCAAGTAGCCCAAAGTGTGTTCGCTTTGGTCAGCGATGTTGACAGTCATAACTGGAACCCCGCCGTCAGTGTGGGCCAAAACAACGCCCTCGTAAGCCCGGTCGTTGACATAGTTCATGGTCTTGCCGGCCAGGAAGTTCAGTTGGTCAAGGTTGCTTTCGTCGTTTGGAATTTCTACGTCAGCCCGTGGGCCAGCAACGCGGACAACAGTTTCCATCAAGTTCCGGCGGCCTTCTTGGATGTATTGGCCAAGTGAGTGCAGGTCAGTGGTGAAGTTAGCACTTGACGGGTAGATGCCCTTTTGGTCCTTGCCTTCTGATTCACCCATCAATTGCTTCCACCATTCGCCAAACATTCTGATGCTTGGTTCGTAGTTTTCCAAAAGTTCAGTGGTGTAGCCCTTGCGGTAAAGGATGTTTCTCAAGGCAGCGTATTGGTAAGGTGAGTCCTTGCTTACGTCAGGGTCAGTGTAAGCAGCACGTGCGTCAGCGGCACCTTGCATCAAGGCGTCGATATCGCAGCCGGCAGCAGCGATTGGCAAAAGGCCAACAGCTGACAACACGCTAAAACGGCCGCCGACGTCATCTGGAACTACAAATTCTTCGTAGCCTTCAGCGTCAGCTTCGGTCTTCAAGGCACCCTTTTGGCGGTCAGTGGTTGCGTAAATACGCTTGGCTGCTTCTTCCTTGCCGTACTTTTCAATCAACTTGGCCTTCAAAACCCGGAAGGCAACTGAAGGTTCAGTGGTGGTACCGGACTTGGAGATGATGTTCAAGGAGAAGTCCTTATCGCCCAGCCAGTTGATCAAGTCTGACAAGTAAGTGCCTGACAGACTGTTACCACAGAAGACAACCTTAGGATAATCGCTCTTTTCAGCCATGTAGAATGATGAGTTCAAGAATTCAATGGCTGCTTGGGCACCCAAGTATGAGCCGCCGATCCCGATCCCGATCAAAACGTCAGAGTCGCTTTGGATCTTCTTGGCAGCCTTCTTGATGCGGGCGAATTCGTCCTTGTCATAGTCAACTGGCAGGTCCAGCCAGCCGCGGAAGTCTTTGCCGGCACCAGTGCCTTCGCGCAATTCCTTGTCAGCGGCGTTAACCATTGCTTGCATTTCCTTCAGTTCGTTTTCGTGAACAAAAGGAGTCAATTTACTACTGTCAAAACTTACTACACTATTCATTGATTTATGCTTCCTCACTAGAAAATGTTAAATAAATCATTCACAAGATAATAATATCATTGTTGCCCTTTCATTGCTAGTCTTTATTGGGATTTTTTACACAAATTTGACCTAGCAAAAAGTAGAGCCCGTAGCCCAGCAGGACCCCGCAGGCATTGAAGAAGACGTCGTCAATGTCGCTGACCCCTGTCATGAGCAAAAACTGCAGGATCTCGATCGTCACCGATGACAAGACCCCCAGGAAAAAGACCCGGCCAAAGCAACGCTTGACTTGCAGCAGATTGGGCAGCAGGGCCCCGAAGGGCATGAAGGCTAAAATATTGCCCATAGAGTTATAGTAAAAGTCGACCTTGCTCTGGGCATAGACTAATTTCCAGGTATTCTTCATGAAGACCAGGTTGATATTGCTAAGCGGCCGCGTCCAATGGAAATTCAGTTCCCAAGGGAAGTAGGATGACCTGAAGGTCGTTAGCATCAGCACCAGGAGAAAGTAAAAGGCGAAGAGCCAGAGGCCGAATTCTGACCAGAGCCCGCGTCTTTTACGGACAGCCAAAAGCCAGATGACCCGGACCAGGGAGAAGAGAAGGAAGTAAAAAATTGTCTTGTCCAGGCCCTGCAAGGTTAACTTGATCAAGGCAAAGTGATTGATCCGGGTGGCGTACTGGCTGGCTAAATAATTGTATAAAGGTGCTAAAAACAACATGCTCGCTTGGTCCAATCTACTAAGGTCTGCTTACATTATACAAGCTTTTTTGGGGGAAGAATTTTAAGAAAGCAATAACTCTGGGGAAATATTTGTCTATTTTTGCCACAACCTTTAAAATTAAGACAGTAATAAAAGGAGAAAGACATTGAAACACAGCAAATTTCTCGGCAAATTTCAAAGCCGGACTGGCTTTTTGGCCCTCCTGGTCATCTGCTACTGGCTTAAATACCTCTTTGTCGCCTACTGCGACTTAAATCTAGGCCTGGCCAATCCCCTCCAGCACATCATCATGTGGTTCAGCCCCCTGGGCATGAGCATCATTTTGATCAGCCTGGGCTTTTACTTTTCCAAGCCTCTGGCCTCCTACATTGCCATGCTGGCCCTCGATTTCGCCAACACGGCGCTTTTATTTGCCAACGTCCTTTACTACCGGCAGTTCACCGACTTCATTACCGTCAAGACCATGGCCAACCTCAGCAAGGTTTCCCAGGGTCTGGGCAAGTCCAGCGCGGCCCTTTTAGCGCCTAGCGACATTTTTATCTGGCTGGATCTGATCGTCATCGTCATCCTGCTGGCGGTAAAAGTAATCAAGATCGACCAGCGGTCATACGGCTTTTCCAGGACTTTTGCCATTACGTCCTTCGGCCTCTTCGTTTTGGGCCTCAACATGATGGTGGCTGAATGCAACCGGCCCCGCCTGCTCAAGAACACTTTTGACCGGACTTACGTGGTCAAGTACCTGGGCATTGACACCTTCACGGTTTATGACGCTATTAAGAACGAATCCAGCTCGACCGTAACTAAGAATGCTTCGACCAGTGAATTGAACAAGATCATCAACTTTACCCAGCAGAATTACGCCCCGGCTAATTCCGAATACTTCGGGGCGGAAAAAGGGAAAAACGTGATCATCATCCACCTGGAGAGCTTCCAGCAGTTTTTGATCGGGATGAAGGTCAACGGCAAGGAGGTTACTCCCTTCCTTAATTCCTTCTACAAAAACAAGCACACCCTGTCTTACAGCAACTTCTACCACCAGGTTGGCCTAGGCAGAACCAGTGACGCGGAAAATATGCTGGAAACCAGCACCTACGGGATCTCTGACGGGTCACTCTTCACTTCATTAGGCTCCAGCAACACCTTCCAGGCTGCCCCGCAAATCTTGCGGGCAAACAGCAACTACACCTCTGCCGTCTTCCACGGCAATGTCGGCAGCTTCTGGAACCGGAATGACGTTTACAAGAATATGGGCTACAACTACTTCTTTGACAAGAACTACTTCAGTCAGGAAAGCGGGGACAGCTCCGGCTACGGGCTTAAGGACAAGCTCTTTTTTGCCGAAAGCGTCAAGTACCTGGAAAGAATGCAGCAACCCTTCTATGCCAAGTTCATCACAGTCACCAACCACACGCCTTTTGAACTGGCCACGGCTGACCAGGATCCAAACTTCAAGACCAGCTCAACCAGTGACGTGACGATTAATAATTACTTTTTGACCGCCCACTACCTGGACCAGGCCTTGAAGGAATTTTTCACTTACTTGAAAAAATCCGGTCTCTATGAGAAGTCGATGATCGTCATTTACGGGGACCACTACGGCTTGAGCAATGAAGAGTACACCACCCTGGCGCCTTTGATCGGCAAGGACCCGAATGACTGGTCCAGCTACAACACCGCCCAGATGCAAAAGGTACCTTTCATGATCCACGCTTCCAATTTAAAGGGCGGGATCAAGTCAACCCTGGCTGGTGAAATCGACGTCTTGCCGACCATCCTCCACCTGCTGGGCATCTCCAGCAAGCAATATGTCCAGTTCGGCACGGACATGCTGTCAGCTAAGCACAAGCAAATTGTCGTCTTCAGAAATGGGACGGTAATCAGTCCAAAATACGTCTTGATCGGGGGCAAGACCAGCAAGGGCAATCTCTATGACGCCAGCGGCAAACTTTTGACCAAGCTGACCAAAAAGCAAAAAGCCGAAGTCAAGAAGCTGGCTGCTTATGGCAAAAACTCCCTGGCCTACTCAGACACCCTCAACAATAAGAACCTGCTCCGCTATTACACGCCAAAGGGCTTCAGCCCGGTCATCCCGAGCGATTACAACTACAGCACCAACTACCAGCAGATGATGGACCTGATTGAGCAGTTAGGCAAGCAGTCAACCGCCCTCATCAGCCAAAAGGGCGACACCAGCAAGCTTTACAAGACCGATGCCAGCCAGCTGGCCAAGCGGCAAAGCGAGATCACCCAGATCCCTGAAAGCGTCCTGTCCTCATCCAGCTCCATGAATGAGAGAATGACTTCAAGTTCATCCAGCTCTAATGCAAGTTCCAGCTCAAGTAAAGCCAGCAGCAAGAAAACTAAATAGAATAAGCAAAAAGCTTACCGGCTGCCGGTAAGCTTTTTTAGTCGCTATTCTTTATCTTTGGACTCTTTCTTGTCCTTCTTGTCATAGTGCTTCTCATGCCCCTGGTCAAAGAGGGTGATCATGAAGGTTGAGCCTTCATGCGGCTTGGAAATAACCTTGATTTCCCCGCCGTGCTGGCGGACCAAAGAGAGGACAATCGACAAGCCCAGGCCGGATTCACCGGTACCGCCGTAGCGGGCCCGGGCCGGGTCAGCCTTGTAGAAGCGTTCGAAGATATACTTGCTCTGCTCCTGGGTCATCCCGATCCCGGTATCCTGGACGCTGAAGGTCGCCCCATGCTGTAAGCGCCGGCCCCTGAGCGTAATCGTCCCGTTATTGGTAAACTGGATGGCGTTCTGGGTCAAGTTGACCAGCATCTGCTTGAAGCGGTCCTGGTCAGCATAAACCGGCAAATCTTCCGGAGCGTCAAGGATAATCTTGTCCCCGTTCTTAGCCGCGTTCTGAGTCAGCTGCTGCTGAACGTCGTTCATGATCGTCCGGGCATTGAACTGGGACTTCATCATCTGGATCTTCCCGCTTCTGATCTTTTCATAGTCCAGGTTTTCGTTGACCAGGCGGATCAAGCGCTTGGTTTCCCGGCTCATGAGGTCAATGGACTCTGGAATTGATTCTTCTGGGATGGCATCATACTTCATCCCTTCCAAAAGGCCATTAATCGTTGTTAGAGGCGTCCGCATTTCGTGGGCCACATCTTGCATGAACTGGTCCCGCCGCTCTTCCTGGGCCTTGACTTCTTCATTTGAGGCCTTCAGAGACCGGACCATTTCATTGAAGTTTTCGGCCAGGTCGTCGATTTCATCGGCATGGCGGTGGTCAACCTGGACGTCCAGGTCACCGTCAGCAACCTTGCGGGCAGCCAGGGAGAGCTTCTTAATCCGGCCAGTTTGGTAGTAGGCCAGAATAAAGCTCAAGATCAAGCTGACCGCGAAGGTGATCACCAGGGCTCTGGCCAGGTTTGCCTTGGCTTGACTCACGGTCTGCAGGACATCCTTGACCCGGGAACCGATCATGATGGCCCCGACGACCTTCTTATTTGACCCGGATCCTTGGACCTGGGGAACCACGACCCAGGTATAGCTTTCAGCGGCAAAAAGGCGTTTGCTCCGCTTTCTTAAGCCATAGTGCTTTACCCGGCCCTGGACTTTCGGGGCAAGGCCCTGCTGCTCGCTGCTGTGGTCGTCCTTGATCTGGACCACCTTCCCCTTTTTCAGCTTCGATTTGGCTGACTTCTTCAAGATGTCGTAGCCGCCAAGGGGATAAGTCGTCTTAAAGTTCTTGTCCATCAAAAACAGTTTAAGATTTTCATCCCGCATGACGAAGGAAAACTTCTGCAGGAAATCCGCAGAAAAAACCGGCGGTGAATTCTTGCTCTGCGTCTTTTTAGAATACAGCTGCAGGGTTGAAAAATTCTCGGCATAACTTTCCAAGCGCGTATAGTTGCTTTGATAGGCCTGTTCCTTCTGGTAGTTGACTGTTGAAAAGCCAATGATCATGACCGAGGTTAAAATGACTATCAAAAAACTCAGAATATGCTGATAAATCAGTTTCATGCGTTAACCTGTGAATCGTCAAACTTGTAGCCCACGCCCCAGACGGTTTGAATAATCTGCGGGCCGGACTTTTCCAGCTTCTGGCGCAGCTTCTTGATGTGAGCGTCAACAGTTCTTTCTTCACCGAAGTATTCATAGCCCCAGACAAGTTCCAGGAGCTGTTCCCGGGAGAAGACCTGCTTTGGCTTCTGGGCCATGGTGTAGAGCAGGTCGAATTCCTTTGGCGTCAAGCCTTCAACCCGGTTTTCGTCAAAGTAGACTTCCCGCCGGCTCTTGGAGATCCGGATGTGGTTGGTTTCCAAGTCGAAGTCGTTGCTTGGGATGTTCTTCGGCAGGTTTCTTGGCTGCCCTTCCAGCATTACCCGCCGGTGCAGGGCCTTGATTCTGGCGATCAAGGCGATCGGACTGAATGGCTTGGTTACGTAATCATCAGCCCCGACACCCAGGCCGAGAACCTGGTCAGATTCGCTGTCGCGGGCCGTCACCATAATAATCGGCACAGTTTCAGAAATCCGGCGGATTTCCTTGGCCACTTGGATCCCGTCCTTCTTTGGCAGGTTCAAATCCAAAGTGATGATGTCAAAGTCCTGCGGGTGAGTTTGGAAAATTTCGACTGCTTCTTCACCGTCGTAGGCGGAAACTTGTTCCCAGCCTTCCTTCTTGAAGAACAATTCCATCATTTGTGAAACTGACTTGTCATCTTCTACCATTAAGATCTTCATGTTTTAACCCCTTACCGAAAAATTGTGCAATCCGCACTATATTATAATCGTAGCAAAAAAGTATCAAAAGCCGCCAATCATTCTGTGAAAAAACTTGAAACTTAACTCACAAGTTTGGGGCTAATTGACTAAACTATATAGTTTTTCACTTAATTTCTACAAGAAAAAAGTTTGCTTTTAATCATCGCCGCTAGTCAAGAATTTGTAAACCGCCCAGGCAAAAAGTGCTGTTGGCAGCAGGCCTGGGAAAAGGTCGACCTTGAGCTTGGTCCTGCTCTTGTCATTGACTTTTTGGTAGCTATAAGCTCCTGGCTAAAATTCTTTGAGTTTCATAGTTGACCTCCCGCACTAAAAAGTGTACTTACAGTCAAAACAATAGCTTCTATTCTTTTAATTATACTCTTGATTCCTTTGCGATTTATTGCATTTGTTATTTTATTCCAGTGGCCATCTTCGGAAAATCATTTTCATTTCTCCCCCTTTAGTTACACCTTATAAACACTTATATCTTATACTATACCGCTCTTTCCAGCTTATCGTTGCATATATTGGAGAATTCTTTCATTTTGGAAGATAAAAATTCCACAAAAAAGACGCGTGCATCAATCACACGCGCCTTCTTTAGACAGATGGAGATGAGGGGAATTGAACCCCTGTCCAAACGCATCCCGTCACTGGTCTCTACGATCATAGTCATATTATTTAAACTTCACCGGGGCAAAACGCCATATGACAGGGCCAAAAAGCCACGGCTAACCTGTTAGTCTCTTCTCGCTTATTCAGGTGTGATAAGCAAGCGTATCCCGTAAGGTTGATACCGCAAGACCGCCACGGGCAGGCAGTCTATTGGCAGCTGGGCTGAACTAAGCAGCTACAGCGTATGAGTTTTCGTTTGCAGTTAATTTAAACTGTTTAACGTTTTAACGTAGACGTAACCTACGAATCGCAACCAGCGCGGGTCTGCGCCTGTCGAATCCCAAAACATCCCCAAAATAGAGAACATGATCATTTTAGCAAAAAATGACCATATCCTCAAATATTCTGCTTAAAAACTTTTACTTAAGCTTGGCCAAACGGACAACGTCACGTTCGATCATCAATTCTTCGTCAGTTGGAATAATCAAACCAGCCAGCTTGGAATCTTCCTTGGTGATGAAGCCTTCATTAGCAGCCTTGTTAGCTGCGTCGTCAAAGTCAACGCCCATGAAGGACAGTGACTTCATGACCCCTTCACGAACTTCATCATCGTGTTCGCCGATCCCGGCAGTGAAGACAACCGCGTCTGCCCCGCCCATTTCAGCAATGTAAGAGCCAACGTAGCGGACTACCCGGTTGATGAAGACAGCATCAGCCAGCTTGGCGCGCTTGTCATCACTGTTTTTGATGTCCCGCATGTCGCTGGAGATACCGGAGAGGCCCAAAAGGCCTGACTTGTGGTTCAAAATATCGATCATTTCATTGAAGTCAGTGATTCCTTCCTTCTTCATGATGTACTGCAGAACTGACGGGTCAACGTCACCTGACCGGGTCCCCATGGTTACCCCAGTCAAAGGTGAGAAGCCCATGGAAGTGTCGTAGCACTTGCCATCCTTAACCGCAGTAACTGAAGCGCCTGAACCCAGGTGGCAGACAACCAGCTTAAGGTCCTTGAGGTCCTTGCCCAGCAATTCAGCCGCCTTGCCGGAAACGTAGCGGACAGAAGTGCCGTGGGCGCCGTACTTGCGGGCCTTGTACTTCTCGTAATATTCGTATGGCAAGGAGTAGATGTAGTGTACTTCATCCATTGACTGGTGGAAGGAAGTGTCAAAGACGCCGACTTGCGGCACGTCCGGCAGGATGTTCATGAAGGCTTGAACGACGTGGCCTTCTGCCGGGTTGTGCAGAGGAGCGTAGTTAGTCAAGTCAAAAACCTTGTGGATGTTGTCCTTGTCGATGATTGCTGAGTCTGGGAACAATTCCCCGCCGTTCACGATCCGGTGGCCAACGCCGACAATTTCCTTGACATCTGCAATAACGCCATATTCTTTCAGCCAGTCAAGCAGGGTTTGCACGGCTACTTCCTGGTTTGGCAAGTCAACTTCGGCTTCATGCTTGGTCCCATCAGCCAACTTCATTGAAAAGGTTGAACCATCGATACCTATACGGTCGCCCAGCCCGGAAGCTAAGACACTCTCATCAGCTAATGAGAACAGCTTATACTTAAATGAAGATGAACCAGAGTTGATTGCTAAAACCTTATCCATTATTAAAAAACTCCTTTATACTCACTTCACAAACTTAATTATCTTTCTTAGTATACCACTCGTTCAGTTTAATATTAAGGGCTACCAAAGATTCTTCCTTCTTCAGATTCTCAAGCTTTGTGAGCAAAACTTCCTTCGGCGGCTTGCTTTGGCCGTGATTTTGGAAGATAAGGATACTTTTTTGACTTATCTTGCTTTGGAATAAGCTGCTTGGCAATTGCACGATCGCCTGCAGGTAGACCTTACTGGCCAGCCAGGGCATAAAGTCAGCCCCAACCGTACCAGTCAGCATGTTCTGCGGGACCAAAAGGAAGGCAAAGCCGTCTTCAGCCAGGTTCTTGACGATCTGCTCAACGAAGAGGACGTGCGCGTAGGCGTGCCCCTCCTTGGTCCGGAGGTCAAAGTTCTTGGCATTGTCGTCGTTAGCGTAAAAGCCGATCGGCAGGTCGCTGACCACTACGTCTGGCTTGACAGGCCAGCCGGTCAGGGCATCCTGGCAGTAGAAGTCGGCCTTTAACCCCGCCAAGTGGGCGGCCACGTCGGCCAAGTTGAGCATTTCTTCATCATTATCCAGGCCAACCAGGTCAAAGCGGTCTTCTGAATGATTCTGGGCAGCCAGCTGCTGGTCAACAGAAAAGAGCAGGTTGCCGCTGCCCACTGCCGGGTCCAGCAGGACTTGCTTTCTCTTAGGCAGGAGCTTGTCCATAAATAGGGTCAAGACCGTGGCTAAAAGCGGCGGAGTCGGCATCTGGTTGGCATCCCGGCCGTCATCGTTGACGGCCTTAAGGACCAGGAGGCCATAGACCTGCTCTTTCTGGGCCTTGGACCAGTTCTTGTAGTCTAAAGCCGCGTAGCGTTCTTCAAGCTCAGCCACCGTCTTTTGGTCCGGGGCTCCCATTTCCACGCGGATTTCCCCGCTTTCCAGGTTGTCAAAAGTTTCCACCAAGGCATCAGCCAGGGGCACGTTCAAGGCTTCTTGCAGGCATTCGACTGCTTCCAGAGTCTGCCCAAACAGTTCTTCAATTCTATTCATGACTTAGTCCACCCTTCTTTGCAATACATACCAATTCTAATGATTTACAAGGAAGGGTGCAAGAAATTTCACCCGCCCCAGAGATAATTTGCCAGCAGCTGGTTGATCTTAATAACATGCTGATAAGCATCCAGGTAACTGTCAATCAGCAGAATTGTCGTTGCTAGCAGCAGCACGCTGGTCAGCAGGGCGCTCCCCCTTTGCTGGTTTAGCCTGGTCTGTTTTCTGATCTTCAGTCTTTTTCTCAGCCTCCTTTTCTTTTTCCGGTGCCTTGTCGACTTTAAAATATAAAATTGACCTTTTCCCCTTTCCATTGATATGGACCTCCATCAAGCCATCCCTGGCCGCGAACGTTGCTCCCCTGATTGGCAGCAAGGTCATGTTGCCGCCGTCTGGTCCGGATCTTCTGACCCGAAGATTATTTCCGCCATTGTCCATTTCCAGAACGTAGCCAGCTTTGTCTATCTTTTCTTCCCCCTTCTTGTCGTCCTTTTTCTCTTCTTTGATAAACATGATCTTCAAAGGATTGGAATTCTCCAGATCAATATAGGTCCGCTGGCTGTCCTTTTTCAAAAACTTGGCGAACTGGACATAAGAGAAGACCAGTTCATTAGGATTGTGCCGGTCTTTTTCAAAGAGGGTAAACAGCTTAAGGCTAGAGGACAAAAGAGACAGGCAAATCACCGTCACCAAGAGGGCGACCATGGTCTCCAGCAAGCTGAAAGCCTTACTTCTGGCAAATCTTCTGCTGGGTTTCATCATACAGGTCTCCTTTGCCGGTTAAGACATACTCATGGTCCCTGACCTTGACCCGCTTGACCGGGCACTCCTTCAGCATCCGGTAGGCCAGGGCCTGGTTGGCCCGCTGGCTTGACTCTTGCTCTAGTTTCTTTAGCCCGCTGAGGCAGGTCACCATGGCGGTTAGCGCAATACAGACGATGGCCAAAGCGACTACCGCCTCCAGGGCCAAGAAGCCTTCCTGTTTACTTTTCATTGATCTTCCCCCACGACAGCAAAAAGGTATATGCTTTCTCATACTCTTTTTTCTCCTGATCATTTTTTATGATTCTCAGCGTGAAGGCCTGGCTGGTGGTTCCGTCGCTGCTGATTGTCCAGCCTGATGTATTGTTAAAGTTGGTATAAACCGTAACTCCATCTGGAATCTTGAGGCTCTCATGCCGGCCGTCTTGAATGACTTCCAGCTTGCCCTGGCTGCTTTGGTTGTAGATCACGACCTTTTTTCCCGTAATGGCGGCACTTCTGATTTTCTCTTGAAAAAGTCCCGCCGCCTGCCGGCAGAAGCGGTCAAAATTGATCTTGTCCTCAAAGCCTTGAAAGCTTATCTCCCCGATACCCAGCAGCATCCCCGCGATAGCCAAGGTTATCACCGTCTCCAGCAGGCTGAAGGCCTTCTGCCTCATTCTCCGCCCTTGGCGAAGTCACCGATTGCCAGCTTCTTATCCTCAGCCTGCTTCTCCTGCTTTTGCGTCAAATAGTGGGCATCCACCATTTCCTGGAAAGAGGCCGGCTTCTTGCCCGTATTTTCTTCATATAGCTCCACCTGGGTCTGAATGGTCGTGGTAAAAGCATCGTTAGTCCGCTTATCGGCATGGTCCTTTTGGGCCAACAAATTTGGCGAGATCAAAAGAACCAAAGTCGCGATAATTGCCACCACGATCACCATTTCAATTAAAGTAAAAGCCCGCTGGCGCTTTGGCCAGAACCGTCTTAAATGCTTCATTTCCTTTTTTCCTCCGCAAATCTAAAGCTGCTGCATGCTGTCGTAAATTGGCAAAAGCAGCTTTAAATACATTCCAATAATGCACAGGCCGATCAAGATAAAGCAGACCGGCTGCACGTTGACAATTAGCTTGGACAGCTTCTGGCGCAGGCAGTTGAACAAAAGCCGGGACAAAAGCAGGCACTGCCGGCTCAGTTCCTCCCGTTCACTGCCCGCCTGCAGCAGCATCAAGAGGTCCTGGCTCAAAAATGGCTCCTTCTGGATAACCTCTTCCACTTTCTTGCCCCGTAGGATCGCGTCTCTTGCCCGCCGGCCCACTTCTTCTTGCAGTGACCCCGGCGCCTGCCGGCAGGCAAAGTCACACATCTGCTGCAGGGAAAAGCCGCTGGCCAAAAGCATGCCCAGGTCATAAGAGATCAAATACTGGCCATACAAGGCCACCACTGGCCCGAAAACCGGCCAAGCCAGGAGCTTTTTAAAAGACTGGTAGTCCTGCTTCTTCATGTAAGCTGCCGCGATAACGACTAACATGATGACCAAAACCAGCAAAAAGACTAAAATCAGCAAGAGCAGGTCCCCCTGCTTAGCGGAACTGCCAGCAAATTCTACCGACAAAAAGTTCTGCATAAAGATCAAAATCAAGGTCATCATCCCTGCCAAAACGATCGGGTAGGCCAGTTCCCCCTCCAGCTTCTTGACCTGTTCATTCTTCATCCGCCCCAAAAGGGCCAGCTGGGCCAGGGATTCATCTAGCCGCCCTTGGCTAAGTGCCATGTCCAACTGCGTCACCGTCGTCTTGTTAAAGCCCAGGCCCGCCAAAAGCTGACTCAGTTCTTCTCCCTGCCGCATTTTTTCATCCAGCCGGGCCAGCTGCTTTTTCCGCTGGGGCCAAAGCAGGGGCAAGAGCTGCAAGCTCTTGGTCAAGGAAAAGCCGTTTTTTAAACAGTTGGCCAAAAAGGCCAAGAGCTCCACCTGCTCACTCTGCTTCAGCTTAGCCGCCTTTATATTGCCTTGCCACATCCGCGCTTATCTCTCCTTTCTCCACCAGCCTGCTTAAGTTTTCCTCCCAAGCCGCGAAATTTCCTCTGAAGGATTGCCCCAGAGCCGCCAGCAAGTCCTCCCGGCTGGCCAAGTCCAGCAGGCAGGCTGGCCCCTTTTCCCCTGGCAGCAGGCGCTGGTAGGAAACCGCCGTCAAGCAGTTGACCAGTTCATTATTTTTAACCCCCAGGCTCTCCAGGCGGGAAATGGTTTGGTAGGTACTTTTGGCATGCACTGTGGCTAAAACCAGGTGGCCGCTTAATGCCGCGTCAACCGCTAAATGGGCCGTCTCTTCATCACCACCGATGATCAAGACATCCGGCCGGTGACGAAGAGCCGCCTTTAAAAGGCTGGCATAGCTGATCCCGGCCCCGGCATTGACTTGGGCTTGAAAAAAACTCTCCTCATATACTTCCACCGGGTCTTCAATCGTCATCACCATTTTCGTCTGGCTGAGCTTTCTGGCCAGTTCATACATGGTCGTGGTCTTACCCGACCCAGTAGGCCCGCTGGTCACGATCATCCCCCGCAGCCAGCAAAGGTCCACCAGGTCCCTGAACTGGTCCGGGAAAAAGTACCGGCTCTCCCCCAAAGCATAGATGATCCGGATGACCAATGAGTCCTCCCCCCGGTAATCACCCACGCTGGAGAGTCGGAGCCAGTAGTCCTGCCCCGCCAAATTGACAGCCATGCTGCCGACCTGGGGGCGGCGGTGTTCGGCAATATCCATTTCAGCTTGGTACTTAAACCAGTTGATCAGTTCATTTCCCGCCTCCCGGGTCAGGGACGGCCTTTCCTCCAGATCCCCGGCCCGCAGACGAAGTTTATAGCTGCCCTTTTTCGGCAGAAAAAAGATGTCACTGGCCCGAATCCTAACTGCTTCTTCCAGCATTTGCCGGGCTTTGTCTGCAACTTCCACAAGGTCCTCCTTTCTTTTTTCCTCCTCCACTTACTAGTACGCCAAAAGTGGCGATTTTTTTCTGAGAAGGCAAAATTTTTCCAAAAAATCGTAAAAGAGCATAAAAAAACGCGGCTTTCCACAGAAAGTCGCGTTTTGTATAGTTTATTTACAGCTTAATTATTCTTCTTCGTCAGCTGCAGCGGTGTAAACGTTGGAAACGTCATCGTCGTCTTCCAAAGCGTCAACCAGCTTTTCGAATTGTTCCTTCTTGTCTGCTGGAACTGGAGTGGTGTTTTGCGGCACCATAGTCAGTTCAGAAACTGCCAGCTGGTAGCCGGCCTTTTCCAAAGCATCGCGGACAGCAGTGAAGCTCTTGGCATCAGTGTAGATTTCGTAAGCGTCGTCGCTGGTTTGCAAGTCGTCGCCGCCGGCTTCCATGACGTCCATCAGCATTTGGTCTTCATCCGCGTCAGTAGTTGACCGGTCGATTACAATGTAGCCCTTGCGGTCGAACATGTAGGCAACTGACCCAGTAGCACCAAGGCTGCCGCCGTTGCGGGTGAAGGCCACGCGTACGGATGAGGCAGTCCGGTTCTTGTTGTCAGTCAAGGCTTCAACCAGGATGGCAACACCACCCGGTGCGTAACCTTCGTAAGTTACTTCATCGTAGTGTTCGTCTGAGTTGCCTTCAGCCTTCTTGATGGCCCGTTGGATGTTGTCCTTTGGCATGTTGGCAGCCCGTGCCTTGTCCATGACCAAACGCAATCTTGGATTACCTGAAGGGTCAGGACCACCACTCTTTGCAGCCATGTAAATTTCACGGGAGAGCTTTTGGAAAACCTTCCCTCTCTTAGCGTCTTGCGCATTCTTGCGGCCTTGAATATTGTGCCATTTTGAATGTCCTGACATTTAGGATCCTTCTTTCTGTAATTAATATAATCAACTTTTTTATAATAACTCAGGAAGGGCAGAAATTCAACGGTTTCAGCCCCTAAATGGCCGACTTTTTTCGCTCCCTGCCCTGCTTGACTTGATAAAAAATCACCGCCAAAACAATGGCCAGCAAGGCCCCGCTTGCATCCAGCATCACGTCATGCACGCTGGGGGTCCGGTCCCCGGTCAGGAACTGGTGGAACTCATCCATGGCCGCGAAGGCAAAGGCACTGGCCCAGACAAAGAGGGGGCCGGTCCATTTGATAACGAAATCTCTTCTTAAGCCCAAATAGGCAAAAAGGCCATAGAAGAAGTAGCTGGTAAAGTGGGCCAGTTTCCGGACCACGAACTGGGTGAAGCCAGCTGACCCGTCAGTCTTGACATTGTGCCAGACCCCGCCGTAATAGATATTGAGCCGGTGGATTAAATCTTCCAGCCAGCCCAGGTAGGTATGGATAAAACCGGCCTTCATCTTCTGCTCATGGTAGGTCATCGAGCTTGAGATGAAGAGCATGACCAAGACAGCCAGAGCCAGGAGGAGGTAAATCTTTTCTCTTTTGCTAAACTTAAAATCATTCATGTAGTTTATTTTACCATTATTTTCGTCATTCTTATTGACTTTTGGCTATTTTTCCCGTATTCTAATATGATTTGCAGGCAAGCTGTAGATCTTGAAAGGAAAAGACATGAAGAAAACACACAGACAGTTAATTATCTGGCCAATTTTGCTTTTGACCACTCTCTTTTTAGCCGGCTGCGCCAAGGATGAACAAAGTTCCAAGAGCCAGATCAAGATTGTAACTTCGACCAACATTTACGCCAACATCGCGCAAAATATCGTCGGCAAGTATGGTAAGGCTACCGCCTTGATCACCAACGGCAACTCTCACCCCCATGACTATGAGCCGACGACCAATGCGGCCAAGACGGTGACTGGCGCTGACATCATCGTTGCCAACGGGATGGGCTATGACAGCTGGATGGACAAGCTGGCCGCCTCTAATGGCAAGAAAGCCGTCAAGGTCGGGGAAGACTTGATGCAGCTGGATTCCAGCGCCAACCCCCACATCTGGTACAACTTAAATATGCCGAAAAAGTACGTCGCCTATCTGGTCAAGAAGCTCAGCAAGCTTGACAAAAAGCACGCCAGCTACTACCAGGCCCAGGGCAAGAAGTATTTGCAGAAGATCGCCAAGATCAAAAAAGTTGCTGACGGAATCAAGGGCAGCAAGGCCAAGCCGGTCTTCGTCAGCGAGCCGGTTTTTGACTACGCTTTAGAGCGGACCGGCTTCAAGATCGGCAACAAGAACTTTGAAGAAGCCACTGAAAAGGAAACCGACCCGAGCGCGGCCGTGATCGCCCGGATGAATGAAGCCATCAAGAAAAAGCAGATCTCCTTCTTCGTCAACAACACCCAGGCCAGCTCCGACACGGTCAAGTCCTTCGTCAAGAAGGCCAAGAAGCAAGGCATCCCGATCGTGGAAGTCCGCGAAACCATGCCAAACAAGGTCAGTTATGCCGACTGGATGCTGGCCAACTACCAGAAGCTGGCTAAGTTCGGCGACTAAAAGAAAAAGAGAATAAAGAAAAAGCACTTAACAAGTGCAAATTAAAACGGTGGTTGAGCCTTAGCTCAGTCACCGTTTTTTGTGCTTAATCTTGTAAAAATTCCTTCAAGGCCGCCAATTGCCGCTTGGCATCCCTCACGCCGACTCGGTAGACCGCCTTAAGGCGGTTGGGATCCTTCTCCATGGCGCTGACGCCGATGTCCTGGCTGGGCCGGAAGACAAAGAGGCGGCCGGCTGCTTCCTCTTTGGCGATATAAGCCAGGCAGGCATTATATTCCACATGATGCTGCCTTAGGCGCGCCACGACAGCCGGGTACTTTTTCAAGATCCGGTCAACGACTGGCTGCAAACGCGATGGTTCTTTTTGATAGCCAGCCGGCTGGGTCAAAATGACCACTGCCTTGTCATAGCCCTTGTCCAGAAGAAAACGGACCGGTATGGAGTCGCTGACGCCCCCGTCCCAGTATGCGTGGCCCCCGATTTTAACCGGCCGGGCGAAAACGGGAATCGAGGCTGAAGCCCGGATCCAGGCCACGTCCCGCCCCTTGCCGGTAGTCAATTTGTGGTAGGCCGGCTGGGCCGTCTCCACATCCGTTGCCACGCACCAGAAGTCCATAGGGTTTCTGGCAAAAGCCGCGGTGTCAAAAGGATCCAGTACTTCCGGTAGGGTATAGTAGCAAAAGTCCGCCCCGTAGAGATCCCCGGTTTTGAGCCAGGACCGCCAACTCTTAAACTGGGGCCGGCTGCCATAGCGGAGGTTATAGCGTAAAACTCTCCCAGGCTGCAGGGACTTGTAGTTGCAGCCAAAGGTCACTCCGGCTGAAACGCCAACTGCCCCGTCAAACTTGATCCCATGTTTCATGAGGACGTCCGTCACCCCGGCCGTGTACAGGCCACGCATGGCGCCGCCCTCCATCACTAAACCCTTCTTCATGCCATCCCCTTATGCCTACTTGCCCCAGTGCTCCTTGATAAACTGGGCCCGGCCGCCGGCTTCTTCAGCCGCGTAGCGGTCTGGATGCTTTAAATAGAACTGCTGGTGGTAGTCTTCAGCCGCGTAAAAAGGCGCTGCCGGTTCGATCTTGGTCACGATCGGATCATCAAAGCGGCCGCTTTCCACCAGTTCCTGCTTGGACTTTTCCGCTGCTGCCTTCTGCTCTGGTGAATTGTAAAAAATCACCGGCCGGTAGTTGTCCCCCCGGTCCTGGAACTGGCCGCTGGCGTCAGTCGGGTCCGTTACCTGCCAGTAGTAGCCTAGCAAGTCCTCATAAGACATGAGGTCCGGGTCAAAGACGATCTTGACCGCCTCCGTGTGGCCAGTCGTATGGCTGCAGACTTGTTCATAAGTCGGATTAGGCACGTGCCCGCCCGTGTAGCCCGCCGTGACGCTCTCAATACCTGGCAAAGTATCAAAAGGGGCCACCATGCACCAGAAGCAGCCGCCCGCGAAAATCGCGCTGTCTAATTTTTTCTCCATAAAATCACCTCGTCAAATTTAACTTGTCTTTCATTGTACTCCAAAGAAAAAAGATAGGAAATCTTCTGCTCAGAAAATATTCGCCCAGGAACCGCTATCATGGTTAAAAGGCTTTTTTTCTCCTTATAAGCACTGTAAAATAGATTTTGCTTTAAAAAAACTTAATAATTGCTAGATTGGAGATGGAAATGGTATCGCTAAACAAGTCCCCGGGCCTGGTTTCTTGTTAGTACACTTTGTTTAACAGGAAGGATTTTTTATGGACGAATTAGATAAAAAGGGAAATTATATTTCCTGGCAAACTTTAGCCATGATGGCCTTTGTCACGGTCATCGGGCTGGAAGACATCATGTACAACTTCCAAAACCAAGGGATGGCGGTCATCACCTCCTGGGTTTTGATGATGTTCCTTTACGTGGTTCCTTACGCTTTGATCGTTGGCCACTTAGGTTCAGTTTTCAACCATGAAGGTGGCGGACTCTCCTCTTGGGTCAGAGCCACTGACGGTGAATTTTTAGGCTACTTCACGGCCTGGACCTACTGGGCCGCTTCGATTCCTTACGTGGTCGACACGGCCAACTGCCTCTTGGTTGACGTTGGCTGGGGGGTGACTGGAACTGACGAGTTTGAGAACCCGAAATTCCTCTCAACGTCCATGTTTACGGCCATCACCTTTGTCATTTTTATCCTTTTGACCCTGCTGGAACACAAATTCTCCAAATCAATGGAAGTCTTGTCCAACATCGGGGGCTGGGCCATGTTCATCATGACCATCCTCTTCGTGCTTCTGGCCTTTTCCGGCCTGGCCAAGTCCGGCGGCAAGACCGCGACGCCATTTACCTGGAAGACCATCATCCCCAAGTTTGACCTTAAATACTTCTCAACCGTGGGAATGCTGATCTATGCCGTCAACGGGTCTGAGCTGGTCGCCCCATACGTGACCCGGATGAAGGACCCCAAGCGGGAATTCCCTAAGGCCATGATCGCCCTGGCCCTCATGACCTGCTTTTTGACCATCTTCGGCTCAATTGCCCTGGGCATCTACATCGATGCCAACCACATGCCAAACGACTTGAAGATGAACGGTGAATACTACGTCTTCGGCGCCATGGGCAAGCAATTCGGCGTAGGCAAGCTCTTTGTCTACATCTACGCCTGGGCCTCCTTCTTCTACAATGTGGCCCTCTTGTCCGTCCTTTTGGACGCCATGACCAGAATGCTGATCTCCGACACCGGGGACAAGTACATGCCAAAGTTCCTCAAGAAGACCAACAAGGACGGCCTGCCGATCAACGGCTACACTCTGACTGTCTTTTTGAGCGGCTTCATCATGGTTCTGGGGATTTTCCTGCCAGACATGAACGACATCTTCAACTGGCTTTTGAACTTGAACGGGATCATCTCTCCGGCCGTTACCTGCTGGATTTTCTACTCCTTCATGAAGGTCCGAGGCAAAAACTCCTCCAAGTACCCGTCAGTTTACCGCTACATTAAAAACGACACCTTCGCCTGGTGGGTCGGCTTTGCCCTCCTGGCCGTCACGGCTGTCGCTACGGTCTTAGGCTTCATGCCGCAAGACGTCAAGGAAGGCAGCTGGGTTTGGTGGTATGAACTCTCCATCAACATCGTGGCCTGCCTGGTCTTGATCGGCCTGGGCGGGATCTTCCCAGGCATCCGCAGAAGAGAAGAAGAATACGGCCTGGCCTTTGACAAGCAGCAATGGACCTGGATGATTGCCCTGGTTTTGGGCTCAATAGTCTTCAATGTCTGGCTGGGCGGGACCACTATCAAGCTGCGGGCCCTCTACATTGTCATTGAATCAGTCATTGCCCTCTTGGCTGTCTGGCTGATTGGCCGCCGCCTGCCAAAAGGGGCAAAAGCCTGCAAGTAAAGGCAATAACGGCTAAAAAACAATATACAATATTTTCAAACCAAAAAGGCCTGCACGCGCGTGCAG
>NZ_AZCR01000002.1:0-1360 GCF_001433875.1 Lactobacillus delbrueckii subsp. delbrueckii DSM 20074 = JCM 1012 | reverse complement strand
AGTAACCGGGCCGGACGTACCCCGCCGTTTCCGGCTGGGAAATGCCAACGCTGGCCCGGGAGTACTGGCTTGGATCAGCCATGATCTTTAAGACCAGGTCAGCCACGCTGGCTCTTGAAACAGAGGTGCCGACGAACTCGTCATAGCGGCCAGTCAAGGAGTACTTGACATCTGGCCAGTCGGTCAAGGCAGGCATTCTGATCAAGGTGTAGTCCAGGTCAGCTTCTTCCAGGCGGTGGGCAGCCTCTCTGGCTGGCAAAAAGCGGCCGGAACCCACCCATTCATCAACCCAGGTGCCGAATTCCCCGGGAATTTCATAGTAAAGGCCGGCCAGGCTTAATTCGATAACCCGGTCAAAGCCGTTTTTCTGGCTTGCCTTGACCAGGTTCTTGCTAATCACCGTGAACTTCTTGTCATCAACCTTGCCCAAGAAGACCAGGTCAGCATCCTTGGTAACTGCCAGGATCTTGTCCAGGTCAGTTGCCGCTCCTTCAGTCAGCTTGATCCGGTCGCCCTTTGCCAGGTCGGCCAAAAGTTCCGGCCGCTGGGTCAAAAGCCCCAGCTCCACATCGCTGAACCGGGGGTCAGCTAGCAAGTGCTTGATGACCAGGCGGGAGATCCGGCCGGTCGGGTGCAAAATGACATACTTTTTCATAAACAAATCCTTACTATTGCCATAAACAATTTAAAATTTTCTTACAACTTACACCCTTAATTGTACTCGCTTTAAGCGTTTTCGTAAATTCCTCGCCTAAAGCTGGTCTAACAGGCCCCGGCAGCCCCGGCTTATCTCTTGGAAGGCCAGGTCAAAGTCATTTGTATACCAGGGATCATCAATGTCAGCATAGCTACCAGCAAATTGGAGCAGCTTGTACTGCTTTCTTTCCGGGTCACCCCCGCAGATCTGGTTCATGGCCATGAAGTTTTCACTGTCCATGGCGATCAAGTAGTCATACTTGTCATAGTCTTCCCGGGTCAAAAGCCGGGCCCGGTGCTGGCTAAATGGCACCCCGTTTTTGGCCAGTTCCCGCTGGGCCCGGGGGTCCATTGGATTGCCAACTCCACCAATGATTTCATCGCCGGTCACGGCCGCGGAAGCAACTTCGACCTGGTCAGCCTTGCCGGCTTCAGCCAGGAGCTGCTTCATGATGAATTCGGCCATTGGCGACCGGCAAATGTTGCCATGGCATAAAAACAAAATTTTTTGCATTTTTGTCACCTTTCCCTAAAGTGTAAGAAATATTATAGCATGCAGCTTTTTTAAAGAAAAAAGAGACGCCTTGATATGACCCCCGAAATTAGGACACTAATTTCGGGGGTTATTTTCATGACTAAATACACTAAAGAAATCAAACTTGCT
>NZ_AZCR01000019.1 GCF_001433875.1 Lactobacillus delbrueckii subsp. delbrueckii DSM 20074 = JCM 1012 | reverse complement strand
GAGTCATTTCCCGATCGAGCTCTTATTTCAAAATAAAATTGCCTAAAATCGTTGATAACACTTGACTTAGAGTAGAAAAAGGGCTAGCCGGTTAGGCTAGCCACTGTGGTCTTCTGTTTTATTTGTTGCACGCGGAGTCGTCATTGTATGACTTGGCCGTGATCTTTGGAATAATCAAAGAGAACAGCAGGCCAAATACGGCACCGACGATCAACAAGGTAACAGGGTTATACGTGCTCTGGGTCAGAGGGGCTCCGATGAAGCCGATGATGAAAGTATAAATCATCCCCCAGACGATGCAAACAATGTAACGTCCCATAGTATCTTCCTTCTTTCGCTCTGCATTTTACCAGAATCGGCAAGCAAATTCAATTGGTGGAAAAAGAACTTTGCTATAATTAAAATAACTAGCAAAAAGCGAAAGGCAGGGCGAGCAAGGTGAACATAGCAGCATTGCAGACGATTTCGGCCAATACCATTCTGGCCAGTCCAATGAAAACGGCTGACCTGGTCCAGGGGGCAAAAGAGCGGGGTTATAGCGCCGTGGCACTGACGGACATCAATGTAACTTTTGGCCTGGCCGACTTTTACCAGGAAGCCGTAAAAGCAGGGATCAAGCCCCTTTTGGGCCTGCAGGGCCGCTTTAAGGGAATCGAATTGGAAGAAGCAGAATATGACCTGGTCTTTTTGGCTCAAAGTCAAAAAGGCTACCAGTCCCTGATGCGCTTGTCCAGCTTTTTAAATATCGCTTCTGGCGACCTTGCCGGCTCGGCGCCTAGCCTGGCTGACCTGCCTGAATTGTCTGACTTGACCGTGATCGTGCCGGCCGGGCTGACCAGCGAACTGCGCCAGCTTAATAAACTGAGGAACAGTGGTGAGGAATATGTTAAAAAGCTCCAGGCCTTTTTGCCAAAAGGCCTACCTTTATACTTAGGCGTTTACCCGGCTGAATCCGCGGCCGCTTATGATGCCTATGTCAAAAAGCTGGCAGAAATTTCAGCCTTGCCCATCACGGTTGTTGAGGACGTCCGCTACTTAGACCCGGGCGACCAGTTTCTTTGCAAGGTCCTGCAGGCCATTAAGGAAAGACGGGTCCTGGATAAGCATGAACTGACCTTGATGGCGGAGGGGCAGGGGTCACATTGGCTGCGGCCCGCGCCTGTCCTGGAAGATGCCTGCCGGGAAATGGGCTTAGAAGAAGCTTTGGCCAACAGCGGCAAAATCGCGGCCAGCTGCCATGCTAAGATTCCTTTTAAGGAGCCACAGCTGCCGGTCTTTCCACAAGCAACAGGACTTTCTTCCGACCAATATTTGGAAAAGCTGGCTTTTGCCGGCCTGGAAAAATTAGGCCTTAGGCAGGGAATTTACCACGCCCGCTTGCAAAAGGAACTGGCCGTCATCCAGCAGATGGGCTTTGCTGACTACTTTTTGATCGTCAGCGACATCGTCAATTACTGCCGGCAAAGAGGCGCCCTGGTCGGCCCGGGCCGGGGGTCAGCTGCCGGGTCCTTGGTAGCCTATGCTTTAGGCATTACCCAAATTGACCCCTTAAAATACGACCTGCTCTTTGAGCGCTTCTTAAACCCCGCCCGGGCCGACATGCCCGACATCGACCTGGACTTTACCACGAGCGGACGAAAGCTGGCTTTTGCTTACGTGCAGGAAAAATACGGTGCTAAAGCCCGCTTTGGCGAGGGCTCTGACCTGGTGGCCCGGATTTTAGCCTTGACGACCATGAAGGCCAAAAGCGTCCTTGAGCGGACCGGCCAGGTCTTTGGCTTAACCCTGCCGGCTATCGCCCGCCTCAAGCAGGCCATGGGGGCAGCCAAAACTTTGGCCGAAGCTGGCCAGCAGGCTGAATTTAAGGCCCTGGTCGCTGCCAGTCCCTTGACCCGCCTTCTTTATCAAACCGCCGCAAGGCTGGAAGGGCTGCCGGAAGACACGGGCACCCACGCTCCCGGCCTGGTCATCAGTGAAGAGCCCCTATCCAGGCAGATCGGCTTGATGACTGGGAAAGAAGCCCCTCTGTGGACGGTTGAGCAGACCAAAAAGTACGTTGAAAAGTATGGTCTCTTAAAGATCGACTTTCTGACCCTGGACAATTTGGAACTTTTGGAAGGCGTTTTAGCAGAGATTCAAAAGTCCAGCGGCCCCCTGGATTTGACTCGGCTGCCCCTGGATGATCCGGATACTTTGCGCCTTTTTGCCCGCGGGGAGACCCAGCAGATTTTCCAGTTTAATTCCAGCGGGATGCAGGAGGTCTTAAGAAAAATCCAGCCCCGGACTTTTGACGACTTGTCCGTCGCCGTGGCCCTTTACCGGCCGGGCCCGATCGCCAGCATCCCCTTGTATGTCGCCCGGAGAAACGGGACCAGCCCGGTTCAGTATCCTGACCCCAGCTTAAAAGAAGTCCTGGGACCGACCTATGGTATTTTCGTCTACCAGGAGCAGGTCATGCAGACGGCCCGGATTTTCGCGGGCTTCAGCCTGGCGGAGGCTGACGTCTTCCGGAACGCGATTTCCAAAAAGCAGGCTGGCCTTTTAGCCGAAGAAAAGGGCAAGTTTGTCGCTGGCGCTGTCAGAAAGGGACACAGCCGGCAAGCCGCCGAGGCAGTCTACGCCTTAATCGAGCCTTTCGCCAACTACGGCTTCAACCACTCCCACGCCGTCGCCTATGCCCTTTTGGCCTACTGGCAGGCCTTCTTGTCCGTCCATTTCCCTAGGGAGTTCTACTTGGAAAAGCTCCGGGCCAGCCGGGGCAAGGAAAAAGGGGCCATCATCCGCCAGGCCAGAAAGGCCGGCGTTGAGATCCTCGGGCCCGACATCAACTTGAGCCAGGCAGAGGCCCGCTTGTTTGAAGGCCGGATCTACCTGGGCTTAAAGGACATTATGGGGATTACGCCGGCCTTTTTGGACCAGCTTCTGGCCCTAAAACGGCCAGTAACCAGCTTCCCGGCTTTTTTGCGGCAGCTAGATACCAAGGAGTTGAAAGAAAAGCAGCTGGTCCCCTTGATCGAAGCCGGCCTCTTTGACCAAGTCAGTCCCAACCGGGCCAGTCTTTTGGTCAACTGCGGCAACATGCTCAATACTGCCCGCTTGTCGCAAAAAAGCCTGGTCTTGCAGGACTTTTTAGCCGCCAAGGAAGAAAACGTGCCAATGCCGACGGCAGCAGAAAAGGTGGCTATGGAAGAAAGAGCCATGGGCTTTGCCGTAACGGCATCTCCCCTGGAAATTGCCGGCAAGGCCCTGGCCAAGCGTTATGGGGCCAAGCCTTTTGCTGGTCTTGCCTTAAACGAGACCGGGCAGGTGCTTGCCCAGTTCATTAAGAAAAACAACTGGCGGGTCAAGCGGGGAGCCCGGGCCGGTGAGTTAGGTAGCAACGCCGTCTTTAGCGACGGACAGACCAGCGAGAAGGTGACCATTTTTACCAGCCAGTACCGCCGCTTTGCCCAAATTCTGAAAGAAAACGCCGTCTACCTCCTGCAAGTTGACAAAAAAGAAGACCAAAAGGACAGCCGGGGCTACCAGCTGATCTTGCAGGATTTGCGCCTTTTGGACTTAAAGCAGCTCGAGCAGGCTGAAGAAGTCAAGCCGGTTACCGTCAAGCCTAAGGACCTGGCTCTTGAGCGCTATTTTGACCAGCACTACCGGACCAAGCGCTTAGGCGACTTCCAGGTTAAAGAAAGGGGCCTGGCACTGGCCAAGCTTTTGGCTGTCCGCTACCAGGAAGACAAGCGGGGACGGAAGATGGCGACTTTGATTCTGGCTGATTCTTCCGGCCGCTACAGGTGCTGGCTTTTTGCCGGGGAACTGGCCAAATTAACTTTGAATTTACAGGTAAATGACTACTACCTGCTCAAGCTGGAAGCTTTAGGCCAAAGAGAGAGCCTGGACTTCAAAATTTGGGACATGAAGCAGGTAAATTTGCGCTGAAAACGACTTGACCAATTTGCTTTTTTGAAAAAAATCTCTCCTAGTGAAATAAATAATAAACGCCAGGCTGGGATTTGTAAGCCCTAACAGGTCGAAAGTCTGAAAAAATCGAATTTAAACCAGATTTTACAAGACTTTATGCGGGAAAAATGTTATGATTTATGTGATGTGAGATATTACACAATTTAAATCATGATGAGGTGAATTCATGAAACGGATTGGTATTTTGACTAGCGGCGGTGACGCCCCTGGTATGAATGCAGCCGTAAGAGCCGTAACCAGAGTCGCGATCGCGAACGGTTTGGAAGTTTTCGGTATCAGATACGGTTTTGCAGGTTTGGTTGCGGGCGACATTTCCCCATTGGAAAGTGAAGACGTAGCCCATTTGATCAATGTTTCCGGTACCTTCCTCTACTCTGCGCGTTATCCTGAATTTGCAGAAGAAGAAGGACAGCTGGCTGGTATTGAACAATTGAAGAAGCACGGCATCGATGCTGTTGTCGTTATTGGTGGGAATGGTTCCTACCATGGCGCCCTGCAGCTGACCCGCCACGGCTTCAACTCAATTGGCCTGCCAGGCACGATCGACAACGACATCCCTTACACGGATGCCACGATCGGCTATGACACGGCCTGCATGACGGCAATGGACGCGATCGACAAGATCCGTGACACTGCTTCCAGCCACCACCGGGTCTTCATTGTCAACGTAATGGGCCGCAACTGTGGTGACATCGCTATGCGCGTCGGCGTAGCCTGCGGGGCGGACGCGATCGTCATTCCTGAAAGACCATATGATGTCGAAGAAATCGCCAACCGGCTCAAGCAAGCCCAGGAAAGCGGTAAGGACCACGGTGTGGTAGTCGTTGCTGAAGGCGTAATGACTGCTGACCAATTCATGGCTGAACTGAAGAAGCATGGTGACTTCGACGTCCGGGCCAATGTTTTGGGTCACATGCAGCGGGGTGGCACGCCAACTGTTTCTGACCGGGTGCTGGCTTCCAAGCTGGGCAGCGAAGCCGTTCACCTTCTTTTGGAAGGCAAGGGCGGCCTGGCTGTCGGCATTGAAAACGGCAAGGTTACTTCACACGACATCCTTGATTTATTTGATGAGTCTCACAAAGGTGACTATGACTTGTTAAAGCTCAACGCAGATTTATCAAGATAGTTATTTTTATAGTTTTTGATTTAGGGAGATTTTTTCAAGATGAAAAAAACGAAGATTGTTAGTACTTTAGGACCAGCTTCAAACGATATTGAAACTATTACCAAGTTAGCCGAAGCAGGCGCAAACGTATTCCGTTTCAACTTCTCACACGGCGACCACGAAGAACACTTGGCAAGAATGAACATGGTTCGTGAAGTTGAAAAGAAGACTGGCAAGCTTTTGGGTATCGCTTTGGACACCAAGGGTGCTGAAATCAGAACCACTGACCAAGAAGGCGGCAAGTTCACTATCAACACTGGTGACGAAATCCGCGTGTCAATGGACGCAACTAAGGCCGGCAACAAGGACATGATCCACGTTACCTACCCAGGTCTGTTCGACGACACTCACGTAGGCGGCACTGTATTGATCGACGACGGTGCTGTTGGTTTGACTATCAAGGCCAAGGACGAAGAAAAGCGCGAATTGATTTGTGAAGCTCAAAACACTGGTGTTATCGGCTCAAAGAAGGGTGTTAACGCTCCAGGTGTTGAAATCCGCCTCCCAGGGATTACTGAAAAGGACGCTGACGACATCCGCTTTGGTTTGAAGCACGGTATTAACTTCATCTTTGCTTCTTTTGTACGTAAGGCTCAAGACGTTCTTGACATTCGCGCACTTTGCGAAGAAGCTAACGCACCATACGTTAAGATCTTCCCAAAGATTGAATCACAAGAAGGTATTGACAACATCGACGAAATCTTGCAAGTTTCAGATGGTTTGATGGTTGCCCGTGGTGACATGGGTGTTGAAATCCCATTCATCAACGTGCCATTTGTTCAAAAGACTTTGATCAAGAAGTGCAACGCTTTGGGCAAGCCAGTTATCACTGCTACTCAAATGCTGGACTCAATGCAAGAAAACCCACGTCCAACCCGTGCCGAAGTAACTGACGTTGCTAACGCCGTTCTTGACGGTACTGACGCAACTATGCTGTCAGGAGAATCAGCAAACGGTTTGTACCCAGTAGAATCAGTTCAAGCTATGCACGACATCAATGTTCGGACTGAAAAGGAAATGGACACCCGGAACACTCTGGCTCTGCAACGCTTTGAAGAATACAAGGGCTCAAACGTTACTGAAGCTATCGGCGAATCAGTTGTCCGCACTGCTCAAGAACTGGGCGTTAAGACTATCATCACTGCTACTAGCTCCGGCTACACAGCTCGTATGATCTCCAAGTACCGTCCAGACGCAACCATCGTTGCCTTGACTTTCGACGAAAAGATCCAACACTCATTGGGTATCGTTTGGGGCGTTGAACCAGTTTTGGCAAAGCGACCTTCAAACACTGACGAAATGTTCGAAGAAGCTGCCCGCGTAGCTAAGGAACACGGTTTCGTTAAGGATGGCGACCTGGTAATCATCGTTGCCGGCGTACCATTCGGCCAATCAGGTACTACTAACTTGATGAAGCTGCAAATCATCGGCAACCAACTTGCTCAAGGTTTGGGCGTAGGCACTGGCTCAGTTATCGGCAAGGCTGTTGTTGCGAACAGCGCTGAAGAAGCCAACAATAAGGTTCACGAAGGCGACATCCTGGTAGCTAAGACTACTGACAAGGACTACATGCCAGCTATCAAGAAGGCCAGCGGTATGATCGTTGAATCTTCCGGCTTGACCAGCCACGCAGCTGTTGTCGGCGTATCACTCGGCATTCCAGTTGTTGTCGGTGCTGCTGACGCAACTTCAAAGATCGCTGACGGCTCAACTTTGACTGTTGACGCACGTCGCGGCGCAATTTACCAAGGTGAAGTTTCAAACCTGTAATCTAGGATTGCAAGTCTGACAACCACAGAAGAAAGAGTTCAATCAATCGATTGAGCTCTTTTTCTTTGCCAATTTTTTCTCTGCTTTCTTTAATGATTGCCTTGAATATAGCTAAGGCAGAAGAGGTATTTTAAACTGCTGAGCCGCTTTAAATCGTCTGCAAACTTAATCTACCCAAAAAGCATAGCCGACCTTAGAAGACCGATATGGGCTGTTTAACAGGGAGGAAAAAGCGCTTTTATGACCCAGATCTTGTTGGTCATGATGGTGGCTTCCCGGACGTCGTGGGTAACGAGCACTGTGGTGATGCCCTCTTTCTTGCAGACCTGGAGGATGAGCTCATGCATCTTGGATCTGGTCAAGGCATCAAGGGCTCCGAGGGGGTTGTCCAAAAGCAGGAGCTGGGGAGAGGACAGGAGGACTCTGGCTAAAGCAGCTCTTTGTCTCTGCCCCCCGGACAGGGTGGCCGGGTAGGCGTCAGCGTATTCTTCCAGGACCACCCGGGCTAAAAGGGCGGGTCATTGCCGGTCATGAGCAGGTTACCCAGGACGGTCTTTCAAGGCAAAAGGCGATCATCTTGGAACATGACCTGGGCCTGCTGGTTGAGGCCAATTTTTGTCCGTTCATGGTGATTTCCCCGGCTGTCGGTGCTTCCAGGCCGGCGATTAGGCGCAGGAGGGTGGACTGAAGTAGAACTGGCTGCCCTTGCTGATGGCTTCCAGCCAGCCGGTCAGCCACTTGTTCCAGCTAAAAGAGCCGCTGGTCAGCAAGAGAAAGGCCAAAAAGAGGCCGTTCCAGAAGAGGTAGGGAATACCGCTGCCGATATAGCGCTTTTTCCAGAAGACCGGCCAGTTTTGTTTTTCAGGCCGGCCCCAGTAGCCTAAAAAGAGAACCAGGCCGGTGATGAACATAAAGCCGAAGCGGGGAAAGTGCAGGATCAAGTGGGTTGATACTAAAAAGCGGCCGGCAGGGGTCGCCTTGTTGCCTAAAGCTGCGGCAAATGTGCTGGCCACGTGGTTGAGCACGACGCCGAACATAAAGAAGCAGCGCATCAGGTCAACTTCGTAAAGGTGTTTTTTCTTGGTCATGTAAGCCTCCTTTTCGTTGATTACCTAGATTAATTAAAGAACTTGGTCAAAACTTGCTTTAAAATAGAGAAAACTATGCGTGAATTGAAAAAAATCAGCGAACTGGCAGAAAAACTATTGTTAATTGCTTTATTTTCTTTCTTTGTTCCCGTATACTAGTGTTAGAATTATGTAAAGTTGGAGGCAGACTATGCTTGGAGAAATCCGGACCGGTAAAATCATTGACAGCAACGCTGAAGCCTATTTCGTGCAGATTGACGGCTTAACGTTCAAATTGAAGAAAGAAGAAATCACCCAGGAAGAGACGCCGGAAATTGGCGGGCAAATCACGGGATTTATTTATGATAACCAAAAACATGAACGGGAAATGACCCAGTTCCTGCCTTTTGCCCAGGCTGACCAATACGGCTGGGCCACGGTTACCAGGGTCCAGCGGGGTCTGGGGGTCTTTTTGGACATTGGCTTGCCCGATAAGGATATAGTTATGTCCCTGGACGACCTGCCACTTGACCCGGCCCGCTGGCCGCAAAAGGATGACCGCCTTTTGGTGCGGCTGGAAACTGATGACAAGGACCGGATCTGGGCCAAGGCCGCTGACGAAAACGTCTTTGACCAAATCGCTGTCCGTTTCCCCAACAACCTGGTCAACAAGAACCTGCTGGCCCGGGTATACTCCAGCAAGTCCCTGGGTTGCTTTGTTTTGACCAATGACTACTATTTGGGCTTCATCCATGAATCTCAAATGCAGCAGCCGCTGCGGCTGGGTGAGGAAGTCAAGGCCCGGGTAATCGGGGTCAGCCAGTATGGCCGCTTGAACATGAGCGTTTTGCCCCGGTCTTTTGAAGAAATTGACGATGACGCGGCTATGATCATGATGTCTTTGCGCCGCAAGGGCGACAAGACCCTGCCATTTAGCGATAAGAGCGAGGCCCAGGCCATCAAGGACTATTTTGGCATCTCCAAGTCTGCCTTTAAGCGGGCCTTAGGCAACTTGATCAAGCGGGGCCTGGTCAGCCAGGACAAGGAAGCCGGCACGATCAAGCTGATTAAGGATGAGGCGGATGAATAAGCTCGCTGAGCAGATAAACGATTATCTGCGCTATAGTCAGATTGAGCGGGGACTCAGTCCGAATACCATCGCGGCCTACCATCAGGATTTGCTGGAGTTTCTGGCCTTTGTCAAAGAAGAGCAGATGCCCGCTTGGCCGCTGGAAGCCGTGGAAATTGATGCTTTTTTAGCTAAAGAGCGGGACTTGGGCAAGGCTAACAGCTCTATCAGCCGGCTGGTGTCGACCCTGAGCCGTTTTTACCAGTGGCTGGTCCGCCAGCAGCTGATCGCCCTGGACCCCATGAGCCAGATCGATGCTCCCAAGCGGGAGAAGCGGATGCCTTTGGCTTTGACTGAGGCTGAAGTGGGCAAGCTCTTAGAGCAGCCAGATCTGACTACGGATTTAGGAATCCGCGACCGGGCCCTTGTGGAACTGCTTTACGCGACGGGGATGCGGGTCAGCGAAGCAGTCAACTTGCAATTAGCCGATGTCCATGCCGACCTGCAGCTGATCAAAGTCCTGGGCAAGGGGAGTAAGGAACGGCTTATTCCGGTGAGCGCCCTGGCCTTAGACTGGATTAAGCGTTATCTGCCTGTCAGGGACCAGCAGCTTTTAAAGCGGGGCAAGAGCAGCGACTACCTGTTCTTAAACAGCCGGGGCGGGCAATTGACCCGGCAGGCTGTCTGGCAGAAGATCAAGAAGTACTGCCAGCAGGCCGGCATTGCTAAGGATGTGACTCCCCACACCCTCCGCCACAGCTTCGCGACCCATTTGCTGGAGCATGGGGCGGATTTGCGAGTGGTGCAGGAAATCCTGGGCCATACAGACATTTCCACGACCCAAATCTATACTAATCTGACCCAGAAGCATATCCTGGACGTCTACCAAAAGACCCATCCCCGCATTTAGAGGTGATCATATGCTAGTACCATATAAGAAAGATTATGAAAAAGTCGCCATGGGTCTCTTGTCCTATCTGCCGGATTTCAAGAACCTGCAGAATTTGAAGGAAGAGATGCAGCTCTACGCTGAAGACCCGGCCCACCAGCTCTACCTTTACCGGGACGAGGATCAAAACATCGTCGGCCTGGCGGGCTGCGAGACCGGGGTCGGCTGCCTGGTCCTGCGCTATTTGTCTTTAGCACCGGGTTTCCGGGACGATGAGCATTTTTCGGAAATCATGCGGGAACTGGCCCAGGAAGCTGGCAAGCAGAAAGTAATGACGGTTCCGGAATATACCTATTTGATGAAGTACTTGAACAATGATGAATGAAGGCATGACCATTGAGCTGCCGAATTTTGAAGGCCCCCTGGACCTTTTGCTCCATCTGATTCGGTCGCAGGAATTAGACATCTATGACATCCCGATTGCCCGGATTACCCAGCAGTACTTGGACTACCTCCAGAAGATGCAGCGGCTGAACCTGCAACTAGCCGGGGAATATTTCGTGATGGCGGCAACCTTGCTACGGATCAAGTCCCAGTATCTGCTGCCGAAAAACGACTTTGTCGAGACAGAAGAAGAATTTGCCGACCCCCGGGAAGAACTGGTTGAGCAACTGGTTCAGTATTCCGTCTTTAAAAAGATTTCGGCCTACTTCAAGGTCAGAAATGACGAGGTACCAGTTTTGGCCGCCAAGGAGCCCAGCGTGGCTGTAGGGGCCAAGGTTCAGCCCCTGCCTTTAGGGCAAATCAGCCAGCAGGACCTCACGGCCAGCTTTATTTTGGCTATGCGCCGCTTTAAGAAAAGGAACGACCATGCCCAGGTGACCTTGACTGGCCGGCCGATCCAGGAAATGATTGCCTGGCTAAAGGAAGTTTTAGAGCAGCAGGGCCGGGTCAGCTTTTTTGCCTTGACTGACCAGGTGGAAAGCCTGGCCGACCTGGTTGGCCTTTTTTTGGCAATTTTGGAACTGGCCAAGGACCAGTACTTGAAAGTTAGGCAAAAGCGCCGCTTTGGCGACTTGGAAATAGAAAGGAGCAAGCATGACGAGTAAAATAGCCCAGCTGCAAGCCCTCCTTTATGTGGCCGGCGACGGCGGGATCAAGAAAGAGCAGCTGCGGGACCTGCTGCAGCTGGCGGACCCGGAAATTGAGAGTCTGGCCAAAAGGCTGCAGGAAAAACTGGCCAGTGATCCGGACTGCGGCCTGCAGCTTTTGGAAATCAACGACGAATATAAATTAACGACCAGCGGGGAAGTCAGTGACCTGGTGGAAGCCTATTTCAATAAGGACCTGACCAAGAATATCAGCCAGTCAGCCTTGGAAATTCTGGCGATCGTGGCCTACCGGCAGCCGATTACCAGAATTGAGATCGATGAAATCCGGGGGGTCAACTCTTCTGGTGCCCTGCAGACCCTGGTTTGGCGGGGCCTGGTCAAGGCCCAGGGGGTTAAGGACGCCCCGGGCCACCCCAAGCTGTACGTGACGACCGATTATTTTCTCCAGTACTTTGGCTACAAGTCCCTGGCGGATCTGCCGGTAATTGAGAATTTTGAAGACAGCAGCTTTGATGCCGACGGCCAGGTAGACCTGTTTGCCGAAAACGGCACGGCCGATAAAGCATTGCAGAAGATGGAGGATTTATAATGGCGGAAGAACGTTTGCAAAAAGTGATCGCCCAGGCGGGGATCGCTTCCAGAAGAGAAGCAGAAAAAATGATCCTGGCCGGCCGGGTCAGAGTCGACGGGCAAGTGGTAACCAAGCTGGGGACCAAGGTCAGCTCGATTGAACAAGTTGTTGTTGACAACCAGCCGATTGAAAGAGAAAGCCACCATACTTATCTCTTTTACAAACCCCGGGGCGTGATCTCCGCGGTTAAGGATAACAAGGGCCGCAAGACGGTGGCAGACTACTTTACAGATTTGCCATACCGCCTTTACCCGGTTGGCCGCTTGGACTACGACACTTCCGGCCTGCTCTTGATGACCAATGACGGGGAACTGGCCAACCTGCTCATGCACCCGAGAAACGAAGTTGACAAGGTCTACGTGGCTAAGATCAAGGGCATTCTGCAGCCAGATGAAATCAAGGCCTTGAAGAAGGGGGTCCAGATCGGCCGCTACAAGACCAAGCCGGCCCGAGTCAAGGTTTTGAAGACCAATCCCCGGGCCCAGACCCAGATCGTCCAGCTGACCATCCATGAAGGCCACTACCACCAGGTCAAGGAAATGTTTAAAGCTGTCAATCACCTGGTTGACAAATTGTCCAGAGAACGCTACTCCTTCCTGGACTTGCAAGGCCTTACATCCGGACAGTACCGGGAATTAAACCACAAAGAAGTTGACAGACTCAAGCAAGTGGATTAGAATGTAAACGTAATCAAAAAAATACAAGTTGTCTTCGGGGCAGGGTGAAAATCCCGACCGGCGGTGCAAGTCCGCGAGCCACGCGAGTGGTTGAATGCTGTAAAGCTACCGATAGTTATAGTCTAGATGGAAGAAGGCAGACGCTGGAATAATAAGCATGCTTACTAAGAAAGGTCTGTTGCTCTTCGAGGCAACGGACTTTTTTAATGGAGGTATGTTAATATGGAAGCTACTAACAAACGGACAGATAAATCAGTCAGCAACTGGCTCGCTTATGCCATGATCGGGGCCATCGCCTTTGTGGTTATGAAGTTTGAATTCCCGATCATGCCGGGTGTCAGCTTTTTGAAGATGGACTTCTCAGACGTCATCGTGGTCATTACCACCTTTATCTTCGGCATCGGCGGTGGGGTGGCCGTAGCCGCGATCAAGTGCCTCTTGTCCTTGATCTTTGCCGGCTTTGCCCTCCCGTCACTGGTCGGTGAACTGGCTGCCTTCCTGGCTTCAATGGCCTTTGCCCTGCCATTTTACTTCTTGGCTGGCTCAGTCAAGGAAGAAGACAGAAAGAGCCTGAAGGGCTACCTGCTACCGGCCCTGGGCCTGCTTTTGGGCGTTTTGTCATTGACGGTGGTCATGGCTTTGACCAACCAGTTCCTCTTGACTCCGGTTTACGCCTACACTTCAGTGCCGCAGGCAGCTGGGATGCACATGAGCTACGCTCAGCTGCTCACTTTTACTGAACAGACTTACCTGGGCAAGATGCTGCACATTCCAAGCATGTCCAGCTACATCATGGACATCATCGTCCCATTCAACTTGATCAAGGGGGCCATCAACTCAGTTGTGGTCTACATCCTCTTTGAATCTGTCTTAAAGACGATCAAGCCATTCGTGATCAAGCACTTCAGCGTTTCCAGCAAGTACTAATGCGAAAAGACAAATAAAATATTAGATGAGGCTTTCCTTAAGGAAGGCCCTTTCTTTTCAATTAGCACCTGGTTTTATGTTAAAATGTAAGCTTAAAGGGGGAAGCTAGATGGATCAAAATGCCCAAAAGCCCTTGTCTCGTCTGGCCTGCCAGCAAGCGGTCAGAGAAGAGCGCAAGAACAAGCAGGCGCCGTGGTGGACGGCCCTCTTGATCGCGGTTATGATGGCCTTGGCAGCCGTGCCGCTGATCACCAGTCAAAACAGTGACTACGCCGTTCCGCAAGCAAAGAAAGAGCAGGCTAAGCCCAAGCCGGCCGCTGAAAAGACTAGCAAGGCCAAGCCTGCTCCCAAGGTCAAGACTTACGTGGTCAAGGCCGGCGACAGCTGGGCCGCGATCGCCCAGAAGTACGGCATAAGCGCCGAAGAGCTGGCTGAGCAAAATGGTCTGGATACCAGCTCAACCCTGGCAGTTGGTCAGAAACTGAAGATCAAGCAAGCCAAATAGCTGAATTTATTGGAAAGGATTGAAGCGATACGAGTCGCTTCATTTTGATGTTATGCAAGTAGCAATTGATGGACCTGCTTCAGCAGGTAAGAGCACGGTGGCCAAGATTGTGGCCAATAAGCTGTCATTCGTTTATATCGACACGGGTGCTATGTACCGGGCATGTACTTTTATCGCCCGCAAGCACGGCCTGGACTATGGGGATGAAGCCGGGATTTTAAAGGCGATCGACGAAGACGGCATCGTTTTAGAGCCCGGCGAAAGCGGCCAGAAGGTTCTGGTAGCCGGGGAAGACGTGTCTTTGGAAATCCGGACCCCGGAAATCACGGCTAATGTCTCCCAGGTCTCAGCTCTGCCGGGGGTCAGAAGCAAGATGGTTGACTTACAAAGAAAACTTGCCGGGTCAACCAACGTGATCATGGACGGACGCGACATCGGGACCACGGTTTTGCCTGAGGCTGAAGTCAAGATCTTCCTGGTTGCCAGCGCCCGGTCTAGAGCAGAAAGACGGCTTTTGGACTGGCAGGAAAAGGGGATTGATGCCAAGCAGACGGTTGAGGAAATCGAAGCTGATATCGCCAAGCGGGACTACCTTGACTCCCACCGTGAAGTTTCACCTTTGAAGAAGGCAGCGGATGCAATCGAAATCGATTCAACTAATTTAACGATTGACCAGGTTGTTGCCGCTATTTTGGCCGAAATTGCTAAAAAAACAAATACCAGCAAGTAAATTCAAAAAAAGTCTGGTAAAATAGTAGCAAATTCATCTATTTTTTGGTAAAATAGAGAACGAATAAACAGGGAGGCATTTTGTATTTATGTCAGAAAATAATCAATTTTTAGATGCTCTTGCTCAAATGCGAGAAGTTAAGGCAGGCGACATCGTTGACGTTAGCGTTTTGAGCGTTGAAGATGGCCAAATTAACGTTGGTGTTCAAGGCGCCGGCGTTGAAGGTGTAATCACTCGCCGTGATTTCACCAACGACCGTAGTGTCAACTTGCGTGACGAAGTTAAGTTAGGTGATACCTTCAAGGTTTACGTAGTTCGTCGTGCAGGCGGTGACAAGGAAAACGGTGAATTTTTCTTCTCAGTAACCCGCGTTAAGGAACGTGAAGCTTACGACAAGTTGCAAAAGGACTTCGAAGAAGGCAAGACTATCGAAGGTAAGGTTACTTCATCAGTTCGCGGTGGTTTGCTCGTTGATGTCGGCACCCGCGGCTTCTTGCCAGCAAGCTTGATCTCAACCCGCTTCGTTTCAGACCTTAAGCCTTACATCGGTAAGACTATCAAGGTTAAGATTACTGAAATCGACCCGGCTAAGAACCGTCTGATCCTTTCCCACAAGGAACTGATCGAAGAAGAACGCGAACAAGCCTTTGAAAACGTTGCTTCACAACTGGTTGTCGGCGACGTAGTTGAAGGCCGGGTATCACGCTTGACCAACTTTGGTTCATTCGTTGATATCGGCGGCGTTGACGGTTTGGTACACATCTCAGAAATTTCATACAAGCACGTTGACAAGCCAAGCGACGTCTTGAAGGTTGGCCAAGATGTTAAGGTTAAGGTTATTGGCATCGACAATGACCGTCACCGTATCTCCCTGTCAATCAAGCAAACTGAACCATCCCCATTCGAACAAGCTACTTCAAGCTTGAACGAAGGCGATGTAATTGAAGGCGAAGTTAAGTCTTTGACCAACTTCGGTGCCTTTGTTGAAGTTGCTGACGGCATCCAAGGCTTGGTACACGTTTCAGAAATTTCATACAAGCACGTTGACAAGCCAAGCGACGTCTTGACTGTAGGTCAAAAGGTCAAGGTTAAGGTTCTTAACATTGACCCAAGTAAAAGAAGAATCTCCCTGTCAATTAAGCAAGCTGATCCAGAGAACGCTTCTTCATCAAACGACAGACCTCGCGCACGTCGTTCATCAAACAACGATGCATTTGCTCGCAAGTACATGAACAACGACGACAACGGCTTCTCGCTTGGTGACATGATCGGTGACCAACTTAAGAACCGTTAATCAGCACTAAAAAGACCGACCGTTGGTCGGTCTTTTTGTTTGACAATAATCAATAGAAAGCAAAAGAGGTGAAAAGATGCCATTACCAATTGTTGCCATCGTAGGGCGGCCAAACGTGGGCAAGTCAACTCTGTTCAACCGGATTATCAATGAACGGGTGGCGATCGTGGAAGACCGGCCAGGCGTGACCCGGGACCGGAACTATGCCCGGGCCAGCTGGATGGGCCACCAGTTCAGCATCATCGACACCGGGGGGATTACCTGGGAAGACAGTACGATTGACGAAGAAATCCGGGCCCAGGCGGAAATCGCTATTGAAGAGGCCGACGTCATCGTCATGCTGGCCGATGCCAGCCAGGGGGTGACCAGTCTGGATGAACGGATCGCCCACCTGCTCTACCGGGCCGATAAGCCAGTTCTTTTGGCCGTTAACAAGGCAGACAACCCTGAGCAGCGGACCGATATCTATGACTTCTACAGCTTGGGCTTGGGCGACCCAATCCCGGTTTCCGGTTCCCACGGGACGGGGATCGGTGACCTGCTGGACGAAGTAGTCAAGAACTTCCCGGCCGATGCCGAAAAGACCGAAGAAGGGGTTATCTCCTTCAGCGTGATCGGCCGGCCAAACGTGGGCAAGTCATCCATCGTCAACCGCCTGTTGGGCGAAGAACGGGTGATTGTGGCCAACGAAGAAGGGACGACCAGAGACGCCATTGACACGCCATTCGTCAAGGATGGAACCAAGTTCCGGGTTGTTGACACAGCCGGGATCAGACGGCGGGGCAAGGTCTATGAGAAGACTGAAAAGTACTCCGTCATGCGGGCGATGAGCGCCATGGAACGGTCAGACGTGGCCATCCTGGTCCTGGATGCCAGCACCGGGATCAGAGAGCAGGACAAGCACGTGGCCGGCTACGCCCATGAAGCGGGCCTGGGGATGATTATCGCTGTCAACAAGTGGGACTTGCCGAAGAAGGACTCTTCATCCGGCAAGGACTTTGAAGCGGTGATCCGAGAAGAATTCTCCTACCTGGACTATGCCCCAATTGTCTTTGTTTCGGCCAAGACCGGCAAGAACATCGACCAATTGCCAAAGATGGTCAAGGAAGTTTACGAGAACAAGAACCAGCGGATCCAGTCATCCGTCTTAAACGACCTGCTCCTGGAAGCCAGCCGCTTGGTGCCGGCGCCGATGGTCAAGGGCAAGCGGCTACGGGTCTACTACATGACCCAGGTCAAGACCAATCCGCCGACTTTCGTTATTTTCTGCAACGATCCAGAACTGATGCACTTCTCCTACCAGCGCTTTTTGATCAACCAGCTGCGGGAGAATTTCGACTTCACCGGGACCCCGATCAAGATCCTGCCGCGTAAGCGGAAGTAGGACCGGGCTTTTCTTTTTCAATTTGTGACATTCTCTTGAAAAAGTGCTAAGCCGCGGGTTAAAAGCCTTGTAGGGACAACGTTCTTGTGATATTTTAGAGAGCAGGGAATTAATTGAATGCAGCAAGCGCTCAGTGTCCCTCATTTCTACAAGAGAAATGAAGTGATTAGACTCGCGTCTAATTTATAGGAGGTGAATTCCACATGGCAAATAAGGCAGAATTAGTTTCAGAAGTAGCTGCAAAGACTAAGTTGACTAAGAAGGACGTTTCAGAAGCTGTTGACGCGGTTTTCGAAGCAATCCAAGAAGACTTGGCTAAGGGCGAAAAGGTGCAACTGATCGGCTTCGGCACTTTCGAAGTACGTGACCGTGCAGCTCGCAAGGGCCGCAACCCACAAACTGGTGCTGAAATTGAAATTCCAGCAAGCAAGGTTCCTGCATTTAAGCCAGGTAAGGCTCTTAAGGACGCTGTTAAGTAATTGACGCGCTTTAAAATAAAGAAACGCCGGTAATTCTGGCGTTTTTTTGTTTGGGCAAAAAACTTATTTAGCTGACTAGTTACGGTACAATAGTAAGCAGAAAGTGAGGACAAAGATGACATATTCTGAACAATTGTTGGACGCGATTCAAGGTCACCGTTTCAGCGAGAGCCGCGCCCTCTTGAAGCAGGCCCTGGAAAACGATGATCCGGAGATCCTGGCGTCTCTGGCGGAAAACCTGACCGACCTGGGCTTTACCGACCTGGCCAAGGAAGTCTACCGCAGCTTGATCGCTGATTTTCCCAATGAAGACCTCTTCAAGGTCTACCTGGCCGAAATCCTCCTCAATGACGGAGCAGAGGACGATGGCTTGACCCTGCTTTACAATGTGCCGGCTGATTCAGATGCCTATCTGGAAAGCCTCCTGGTCCAGGCTGACTACTACCAAAGCGAGGGCCTGATCGAAACGGCACGGGCCAAGATGGAGAAGGCCCGGCAGCAGGCCCCGGATGAAGATGCCATTACTTTTGGCCTGGCGGAACTGGACTACATGAGCGACTTGAACGACCAGGCCCTGCCTCTGTACCAGGACTTGCGGCAAAGACAGACCATGTTCGGGGAAGTCAATCTTAACCAGCGGGTCTTCCAGACCCTGGCTAAACTGGGCCGGTATGAAGAAGCAGCTGCTTTTATCAATGACCATAAAGAAGACCTCCTGGACATCGACGCCAAGTACCAAGCCGGGGTAATCATGGAAGAGGCCGGCCAGTTTGACAAGGCCATTTCCTTCCTTGATGATGTCATTAAGCAAAGCCCTGACTACGTTAACGCTTATCCTTTCCTGGCCAAGGCCTACCAGGAAGAAGACAACCCAGAAGAAGCCCTCTTTGCCGCTCAGACGGGCCTGGGCTACAATGAGTTGGATGAAGAGCTTTACCTGACTGGGGCTAGGGCAGCTGCCAAATTAGGCAAGGCTGAGGATGCTGAGGACCTCTTGCAGCGGGGCCTTGAGGTCAACCCGGACAATTCCAGCTTCCGCCTCTTGCTGAGCGACCTCTACTTAGCCCAGGGGCGGGCAGAGGACTCCTTGGCCTTGTTTACTGCTCTGGCTGACAGCGATCTGGAGCCCCAGGCCCACTGGAACATGGCCCGGTCCTACCAGGAAATGGAAAAATATGACCAGGCCCTGCAGGAATATCTCTTGGCCTACCAGAGCCTGCAGACCAGTCCTGCCTTCTTGCGGGGAATAATCTCCTTTGCTCAAGAGAGCGCCCATGGCGATCTGGCCCGGCAATTGCTAGAAAAGTACTTGAAGCTTGTGCCAGATGACCAGGAAATGCAGGATCTTTACGAACAGTTGAGAAATTAGAATTTTGGATGATGACCAGCTTTTGCTGGTCATTTTTCTTTTTTAATATTTTTTAGCCTTTTAGCTGGCAGGGAAGAAAAGCGGTAGAATAAAAAGATAGACCATTAAACATTTTGGAGGGATGATTTTGCAATTCAGCTTTAACAAAAAGCGTGACCGGGCCGTCTACTGGAAGTACTCGGTCTTCTTCCTTTTTTTGGCGGCCTGTGTTTTTGGACCTTACTTGGTTACAGGCCATAGCCTGATCTGGAACACTGACACGGCCAACCAGCACCTGCCCTTGCTGGTCAAGTACCGGGAGTACGTGTTCAGTTTCCTGCGCCACTTAAGCCAGGGGCCAGCTGAATGGTCCTGGACCATGGGCCTGGGCAGTGACCTGTTTTCAGTCTTTTCTTACTATACGATTGGTGACGTCTTTGCCTATCTGGCCCTTTTATTTCCGACCAGCCACCTGGTCTTTGCCTACCAGCTGATCCTGCTGTTGCGCCTGTACTTCGTGGGCTTGGCCTTTGTTTATTTTGCCCGTCATTTTGACTTTAAAGACGGTGTTGTCTTGATTGGCAGCGGTGTCTACATGGTCAATGCCTACCTGCTGTACGCGGCCCTGGCCCAGCCGATGTTCACCACGACCTTTATTCTTTTTCCCTTGATCGTGGTCCAGCTGGAGCGACTCTTGCAGGGGGGCAGCGCCTGGCCCTTATTCGGGGTCTTTGTCTGGATGCTGGTCAGCAACTATTACCTGGCCTTTGTCCTGGGCCTGGGGGCAATCATTTACCTGTTTTTGCGTTGGGGCCTGGCTTATTGGAAAAAGATTCCTTTCTGGCCAACAATTAAGAAGCTCTTCTTTGCCAGTTTAGGAGCGGTCCTTCTGTCAGCCGGCCTGCTTTTGCCGGAACTTTTGGCCGTGGTCAACTCCACCCGGACCGGATCGCAGTTTGCCAATGGCTTGACCTTTTATCCGGCCTACTACTACTTGCTTTTGCCAAAGGAACTGATTGACGGGGACAACTGGAAGTTGATGTTCTGGTCAGCCTTGGGCCTGGCCAGCATCATCCTGCCGGCCCTGGTCTACCTCTTCAGTAACTGGCGCAAGTACCGGCTGGTCGCTGCTTCTCTGTTATTAGGGGCAGTCATGCTCTTGATCCCGGCAGTCGGGGCAGTTTTTAACGGGGGGATGTCAGCGTCAAACCGCTGGACTCTGCTCTTGTACCTGCCTTTTGCCTTCAGCGTGATGGTCTTTGTCAAGGCCATCAGTGAGCAGGCGGTCAGTCAAAAGGAGATACGGCTGATTTTTACCACCAGCGGGATCTACCTGGTCTACCTGGTCGCCATGTCCTTTTTGGAAAATGACTACAAGCTCTTCTTGCCAGTCATCTTCCTCTTGCTCAGTCTGGGGGCTAGCTACCTGGTCAACGAAGGACGGGCTTTAAAGCGAGAATTACTGCTTACTGTAGCGGCTAACTTGGCCTTTAACGCCCTGTACGCGGCTCTTCCATACAATGGCAACTTTGCGGCCAAAATGCTGGTCAGGGGGGAATATGAGCAAATCGCGGAAGACCGCTATGGCGGCTTGAACCATATCCTGCCGGCCGGCTTTTACCGGATCAACACGGTGTCAAATAACCAGTTTGTCAGCCAGAAGAAGCTGTTTAACGACTTGACCAGCGGCCTGGCCAACGTGTCATCTTACTATTCCATCCAGAACCAGTACCTGGGTCAGTTCTCGACCGACCTGGGCAACCTGCAGTATGACAACAACATTCCCTTCCACCAGCTTGATGACCGGACGATATTGAACAATTTCCTAGGCGTCCGCTATATTTTTAACCAAAAATACTCAGTAAACGGTAGCAAGGTGCCAGGGACTTACGACCTGATCGCTGCTGGCAAGGAGAAAAAAGATCAAAATCAAGAGTCTGTCTACCAGGCCGAGCTCTACAAGACCACAGAGGCCTTCCCGCTGCTTTGGCTAAGCTATAAGGTAATTAGCCCCAGCCGCTACCAAAAACTGTCAGCGAGCCAAAAAGAGCGGGCTCTGGCCAGCGGGGTGGTGGTCAAGGGGGTTGGCCTTAAAGCCGCGAAATTGACCGGGGTCAAGACCATCAAGGCCAGCCTGGTCGATGCCAGTGGCAAGAAGCTGAGCAAGAATAAATTGACCTATACGAACTCTGATGCCAGCTACAAGTTGAAGCTGCACTTGTCAGATAAAGAAAAGGCCAAACTGGGCAAAAGCGAGCTGCATGTCGAGATCAGCCAGATTTCCTACCAGCCTTTCACTTTAAGCCAGCAGCTGGACTTGGAGCTGAAGAAGGCCAAGCAGGAGGCCGACCTGGCCGGGCAGACCTTTAATGAGCGGGCGACCCGCTACAAGTACTGGCGCTACCACCTTCTGGCCGGTTCACCAGACCCCAGCTACAAGCTGACTGTAACGGGGAAGAAGGCCAGTGAAACAATTGTGCAGAGAAGCCAGGATATGACTTCTTTTTACCGCCTGATCGACAGCGCGGTCATGAACATGGGCACTTACCAGACTCTGCCCAATAGTCTGACATTCCAGCCTTCAAAGCTGGGGACCTACCGCTTCAAGATCAAAGTTGTAGCAATTCCTTTGAATCAAGAATACACGAAAGAAGTGCGGCAGATTCAAAAGCAGGGGGTCAAGCAGCTGAAACTCGCGCAAAACCAGCTGACCGGCCTCTTTACTAGCAAGAAAGCCGGTGTTGTTACTTCGACCATCCCTTATTCAAACGGCTGGACGGCTACGGTTGACGGCAAGGCAGTCAAGGTAATTAAGACCAACACGGCCTTTGTCGGCTTCAAAATGCCAGCAGGCAAGCACCGCGTCCGCCTGATTTACCGGACGCCGGGATTGCGAAGCGGCCTGCTGATTTCACTCTTGACGGCTTTAGCCATCTTGGTTTATGCCGCGTTTAGTCACAAAGAATGGCGGCGGGAATTCCGGGCCAAGAAGAAAGAAAAATAGTTTTTAATAGTCAAATGCCAATAAAAAAACGAGCCAGCTGGCTCGTTTTTTGTCTGCATATTTTTAAATTTCTGCTCTTATTCCTTGATCAGCTTGCGGGCAACCAGGTCATCCTTCATCAGTCTGGTCATCACCTGGGCAACTTCCTTGGCCCGGTCGTTGGAGTCCATGTGGATGGTCAAACCGTTGTCTGACTGGATCAAGGTGTGAGGAAGTTCAACCTGGTTGTACTTAAGGTCTGGGTCCAGGTCCGGCAGCATGTATTCCAAAGTTGCCGTCCAGCCCAAACCGCCGACTGCCATTTGCAGGGCGACTTCGTAGTCGTTGACCTTGATACTCTTGTTAACGGAGAGGTTTTGGTCTTCAAGCAGGTGGTCAACGGCCTTTTGGAAGCCGGAGTCATCGCTTAAGGAAACCATCTTTTCTTCGCTGAGGTCCATCAAGAGCTGCTGGCTGAACGGAACGTACCGCTTGCCTTCTTGGTAAAGTTTGCTGGTTTCAGGGATGATCAAGAAGATCCGAGGCTGGAAGAGGAAGAAGTTCTTCAAGTTTTCCCCCCGCAGGAGCGGCCCCAGGTAGATGTCAACCATCCGGTTGTCGATCAAACGCTTGGCAGAGTTGATAGAGAAGGTCTTGACCAGTTCAAAGCGGGTGGTTTCAAACTGCTTTTGCAGAACGGGGATGATCTTCCTGCTTTCGCCTGGTGCCCAGATCGGGGAGAAACCGATCTTGATGTAGGACTGCTCTTCTTCAGTGAAGCGACGCAGGTCCTGTTCGATCTTCATCTGGTCGCTGTGCAGCTTGGCTAAGCCGTCGCAAAGGGTCCGGCCGGCTTCAGTCAGTTCAATCGGCAGGGTTCTTCTTTCCAGGAGAACGACATTGTATTTCTTTTCTGCCTTGCTCAAAACCTGGCTGACATATGGCTGGCTCAGAAAAAGCTTCTTAGCGATATCGCTGACTGTCTGGCAGTCTTCAGCAGTGGTCAAGATTTGGTAAAGTACGTCTTGTTTCATCTTAAGGCTCTCTTTTAAGTGAATGAATTTACAAAATAAATTTTACAATAAGATTATTATAGCGCCTTTTTCTTATTAGTCAACGCCAATCATGCTTACTCAATTTTGACATAATATTCGGTGAAATTCAAATAATCGCCAATTGCAAGAATAAATTGAACACTTACCATAACATCTGGTAGATTTTGACTATCTACGCCGGTAAATGCG
>NZ_AZCR01000188.1 GCF_001433875.1 Lactobacillus delbrueckii subsp. delbrueckii DSM 20074 = JCM 1012 | reverse complement strand
CTACGTATTACCGCGGCTGCTGGCACGTAGTTAGCCGTGACTTTCTGGTTGATTACCGTCAAATAAAGACCAGTTACTGCCTCTATCCTTCTTCACCAACAACAGAGCTTTACGATCCGAAGACCTTCTTCACTCACGCGGCGTTGCTCCATCAGACTTGCGTCCATTGTGGAAGATTCCCTACTGCTGCCTCCCGTAGGAGT
>NZ_AZCR01000187.1 GCF_001433875.1 Lactobacillus delbrueckii subsp. delbrueckii DSM 20074 = JCM 1012 | reverse complement strand
TGAGAAAACAGTGATTATAGATAAAACATCTTCTACAAGTTCTGAATTTGGATCAACGTTGTCTGTCTGATTGATGACAACCAGCTCTACATCGTTTGCCTGACAGATTGTCTCAATCATTTCAAAGCCAAAACGGACAAGCCTGTCTTGGTAATTTACCACGACTCGCTCACACTGCTTCTTGCAGATCATGTTGATCAGCT
>NZ_AZCR01000186.1 GCF_001433875.1 Lactobacillus delbrueckii subsp. delbrueckii DSM 20074 = JCM 1012 | reverse complement strand
TTTTCACCATATTCATTGCCGCTGCTGCAGGAAAGCAGGGTGGCAAGCCCCTTGTCAATGCCGATTGCCTTCTTTGAATCAGTGCTGTAACACTTGCTAGAGATCAGCTTATGAACTTCAAGGCGCTGCTTGATGCGGTCAAGCACCACTGTGATATCGCCGGTGCGTGGATAACTCCACGGACTGGTCATCTCTACAGAAAACT
>NZ_AZCR01000185.1 GCF_001433875.1 Lactobacillus delbrueckii subsp. delbrueckii DSM 20074 = JCM 1012 | reverse complement strand
GCAGCTTAATTGAATATTTACTGGCTAAACTATTGAGTTTTCAAGGCTTCATAGTTCTTTTTGGTGTGGGAAGTTTAAGTTATATCGCTTTCTCAGCGGCAGCAATGCCAACTTAGGCGAATTCTGTCACGTCTTTGACATCATAACGGACAGTATCTGGAACAACTTCACTTGGGTCCGGTTTGCCAATGGAGATGGCCATCACT
>NZ_AZCR01000184.1 GCF_001433875.1 Lactobacillus delbrueckii subsp. delbrueckii DSM 20074 = JCM 1012 | reverse complement strand
ATTTTTTGTGCTCTGATCCAGTGAAAACGATTTTTCTTACTGGATCGGAACAGTGTTCAGTTTAATTTTACAATCGGCGAAGATTTTAAAGATTTGCTGATAAATAGCAAGAAATACAATAGAAAACAAAAAGAGCCAGACTTCCGTCTGACTCTTAATTCGCGCGGCAGCTTCCTATCCTCGCAGGCGGTTTCCCACCAACTACTTT
>NZ_AZCR01000183.1 GCF_001433875.1 Lactobacillus delbrueckii subsp. delbrueckii DSM 20074 = JCM 1012 | reverse complement strand
TGGACATACTTTGATCGATCCCTCTGTTAGCCAGAGCGGCTTGATATGCTTGGTGCTGATATTGCCAGCCACGGTCTGAGTAGAAAATAAGCCCGTTAAGAGCCGGGTGCTTCTCAAATGCGTCATCCTAGCATGGTCATCACTTGCTTAAGGTCTGGGTGCCTAGAAATGTTGTAGGAGATGATTTCTTGGGTACAACCATCGATAA
>NZ_AZCR01000182.1 GCF_001433875.1 Lactobacillus delbrueckii subsp. delbrueckii DSM 20074 = JCM 1012 | reverse complement strand
TCTTAAAGACATGGATGCCAATCACCCGCCAGTTAAGACCTACAAGCAGTGCGCTTCAGATCATGGAATCAGTGAGCCAACCATCACCAATGTCGTGAGAAAGTTCGTCAATGAAGGCCTTGACGCCACTATCAAGCTTAAGCGCAGTGTTAATTCTGATAACGCACAACGCAAAGTTGATGGACGTGTAGAAGCGAAACTACTCGAAGTG
>NZ_AZCR01000181.1 GCF_001433875.1 Lactobacillus delbrueckii subsp. delbrueckii DSM 20074 = JCM 1012 | reverse complement strand
TCTTAAAGACATGGATGCCAATCACCCGCCAGTTAAGACCTACAAGCAGTGCGCTTCAGATCATGGAATCAGTGAGCCAACTATCACCAATGTCGTGAGAAAGTTCGTCAATGAAGGCCTTGACGCCACCATCAAGCTTAAGCGCAGTGTTAATTCTGATAACGCACAACGCAAAGTTGATGGACGTGTAGAAGCGAAACTACTCGAAGTG
>NZ_AZCR01000180.1 GCF_001433875.1 Lactobacillus delbrueckii subsp. delbrueckii DSM 20074 = JCM 1012 | reverse complement strand
TTGATCTCAATGATTCTCGGTTTTTTCTTGGAATTAAGATATTCAGTTTTCAACGTACAAGTGAGAGCTGATACTCTCAAAGCTGAACAAAGTTTCTTTTGCAGTGTGCTTCCGTAACTGATGGACTTCTCTTAACATTTCTGCTCTCCATCCATCCGTTTTCCTTAGAAAGGAGGTGATCCAGCCGCAGGTTCTCCTACGGCTACCTTGTTACGA
>NZ_AZCR01000018.1:2473-27787 GCF_001433875.1 Lactobacillus delbrueckii subsp. delbrueckii DSM 20074 = JCM 1012 | reverse complement strand
TCAAGACCTTGCGGGTTTACGACAAAAATAAGGTCTTCGATTGCCTGGGCACCCTCAAGGATTATGAAAAAAGGTATCCAAGCTTGGTCCCTGCTGACCGGCAAAGCTTGATAAACCTGGATGCAGTGCAAAATTACGACGAAAAAAAGGGCATCGCCTATTTTGATCAAGGCGTTGTCCATTCCGTAGCCGTCCGGCGGCGGCGGTCAATCATGCTAAAATTGAATGCCACAAAAAAAGAGCCGTGATCAGCTCTTTTTTTGTATTTAACCTAACTCGCGTGCATTCAATATAGTGTCATGACGACATTCATTGTGCTATTTTTTCTGCATAAACTAAGTATGCTTCTTAACTCAATCACCGTAAAACTTAAAGTCAAAACACACATACTCAAAGGAGCCAACGAATTAGATGCGGCAGATTCTCCAAATATCATTTGAACAAGCTTTCCGCGTTAATCCGATTTTTTCCACTTTCAACCTTTGCATAAAAAGGTCGGCTAAGGATGCCTTCGCACATTTCTTGCTGGGTCAACCCTAGTTCCAATCTTTTTTTACGCAGTGCTTCGCCAATTTTCATCAAATCTTCCCTTTCGTCAAAAAAAGGACTGTTAGCTAGCTAGTTAACAGTCCCTTTATTAAACGATTCCATATTTTCTGCTGCTGACTTATCATTCTGATAAACTGTCAATAGATCGATATTACAAAAAAACTTTATTTATCTTTGCAAAACGCTGATAAATAAAGTTTAATAGTAAACAAGAATCTGTATAATGCTGACTAGAGGATTCGAACCTCCGACCCCTTCATTACTAGTGAAGTGCTCTGCCAACTGAGCTAAGTCAGCAACTCTTGTGCCTTAACACAGTTACTAATTTAATCATTAATTGCAGACTTTTGCAAGTCTTTTTGGAAATTTTTTATTTTTTCGGCTTATTTGCGCCGAAAGAACTAAAATCAGTAAGGAGGAAAAATATGGAAAAATTTACCGGCATACCTGTCAGCTTTCAACTGGTCTGGCTTCTGCGGATCCTGCTGTCCGCCTTTTGCGGCGGCCTGATTGGCTCTGAGCGGGCAACACAGAGAAAGAGCGCGGGCCTGCATACTCACGTCGTGGTAGCCATTGCCTCCACCCTGTTTTCTATCGTCTCCAAGTATGGGTTCTACGACATGCTCACTTTCAGCAACGTTTCTTACGATCCATCGCGAATCGCCTCTTTGACGGTCACGGGAATCTCCTTTATCGGTGCCGGGACCATCCTGGTCCATAAAGAGCAGATTTCCGGATTGACGACCGCCGCGGGACTCTGGGCCACTTCAGCCATCGGAATCGCGATTGGGGTCGGCCTTTACTGGGTTGGAATCGTGGCCGCCGTCCTGCTCCTGCTCGTGCAGCGCTTTTTGCGGGAAGAAACGGTCCTCAACCTGCTCCGCAAGGTCAGAATCAGCCTCTTGATCGAAGCCAGCAACACGCCCCATATCCTGGAAACCATTCAAAGCGAACTGGAAAAAAACGAGGTCCACCAGCTCAGCATCAAGATTATCAGCGTCTCTGACGACCATGTCCTTTTCAGCTGCGATGGCGAAATCGCCGGCCGGATCGATGAAAACCAGATCATCATGAACCTGCGCAAATACCCGGATATCAAGCGCATCACTTACTCGCCCGGCAGCAAGTAGCCCTCACGTGAAAAAAACTGACAGAGTGATAAAATATTTCTCTATAAAGACTTAGCTGACAAGGAGGCATTCACAAGATCTTGTACTAAAAAATTGAAATTATCTTTTTTTAACCGTGAATCGGGGCAAAGAAGTAGAAGATTAACGCCAAAATCACCAAGTACGCTACTTGCACGCCAGCCGCGAGCTTAAGTGTCTTTTCCATCCCCTGCATGGCCGGATCCTGCCGTTGGCTGTACAAGTACACCAGTGGCAGCCAGCCCCAAAATGGCAGGACAAAGCTCAAGACCGTGAGCAGGGTCAGCCAGATTGACTTAACTGTTACAACTTTCATTCATCTCATCTCCTTTCATTTTTATGCCATAATCATATACCTTTAATTTTTTGTAAATAAAGAATTACATTCAATCAACATAAAGCCTTCCCCGCCCCGCTTTTTGCGCAATAATGTACAATGTTAGCTAAGGAGCGTAATACTAGTGGCGAAAAACATATTTGATATGTTTGATTATATATAAGAGTTAACAGATAGGTACTAAGCAGAATTAACGTAGAGAAATCTAGGACTTTGCTTTTAGATAGAGCACAGCTTTCACCTGTATTTTAGAAACATATGTTTGGAAAGCTGCAGGAATACGTGCTAAAATATTCCTCGAAACAAAGATTGAGAATGATATGGTTCTAAAAGGCGGTGAAATTAAATGACAGAACAGATAGAAGAAGTACCGGCGGAATTAATTCAGACAAGAGTCTATGAACTACGTCCCAACGAGACTATGAGAAGAGTTCTGGATGAAGCTTGTGACTATCGCCGCTATTGCTGGAACCAAGGCCTTGCCTTGTGGAATGCAAGCGCTTAAATCTTCTTTGGCCTCCGACTCCAAAAGGCTGACCGAAGAGCAGAAAGTGCTACTTAAAGAAAAGCCTTCGCCGAGTGAGCGAAGAGTTCGTAATATGTTAGTTACCGATAAAAAAGACTGGCAGTATACACAGTCAGCCCGGATTCTGCAACTGGCAATTTCCGACCTGGGCAAGGCTTGGAACAATTTCTTTGATAAGGCCCAACCAGGCTGGGGCAAACCAAAATTTCGGTCGAAACGGGAAGCCAGACAAGGTTTCAAAAGCGACCGAAGCAAGATCAAAGATGGAATTCTTTATTTGGAACGGGCAAGAGGAAGCAGAGTTCCGAAAGATCAATGGCGTGAGCGAAAAGCCTTTGTCAGATGAATTTGGCGTTGTCAGCTACTTCACCGTTATTACGTTGCCATCCCGTATAAGATCAAGTCTGAAGATGTTAAGCAGCCAGACAAAACAGGTAAAGCTACCGCGGTTGACGTCAATGTTGGTCACTTTGATTACACGGGTGGCCGGGTGAACGTACTGCCTAAGAAGCTTGATAGAATTTATAAAAAAATCAAGCACTACCAAAGGCAGCTTGCAAAAAAGCGAGTTAAAAATGGAAAAGCTGCTTGCAAAAGTAAGAACTACTTGAAGACGAAAGCCAAGCTTCAAGCGTGCTATCGCAAGGAAAGCAATATCCAAAACGACTTGATGCACAAATTTACGACCGAACTGGTTAATGACTACGACAAGATCGTGATCGAAAATCTGTCGGTTAAGGGCATGCTGATGAGCCACGTGGCTTCAAAGGGTGTTCATCGGTCGATGTTTGGCAAGTTTAAGCAGATCTTGACCTACAAGTGCGATTGGTATGGTAAGGAACTTATTCTGGCAAATAAGCTGTATCCGTCTACTCAGCGTTGTGCGGCCTGTGGCAATGTCAAAAAAGGTGATGACAAGATCACCCTTTATGGAAACAAGAAGCATGGTACTAAACACAATGAGTACGTCTGCTACAACGAAAAATGCCCGAACTACAATAAGGTCGTAGATCGAGATAAGAATGCGATGCTTAGTCTTTTAGCGCTGACTGAGTACCAGAATTAAATCATGCACTATAAATATTAAAGAAAGGAGAATTAATGGCTAAGGCCCTGGCCTTAGTCATGCGGGTTGGCTGTACCCGAGGATTGGCGAGAGCCTTCCCATGAAGTTGCAAGAGTGGTGCTTCGGTACCTGCGCTGGTCAATGCGGTTACCCCCTTGTTGGGATATCGGAATACCGGTGATGACGGCAATAAGAAAAATGTCTGTATTCATGTCTTCGGACAATACATAGTCAAAGATTACTATTTGGCTACATTGCACACGTTTTTTGCAGCAGGTTTTTGTGATGGCATCAACATTAGACTATCTGCGCTGGCGAGGCGATCTGCCTTTTCAAACTTGCCCTTTCAACAGCCTGGATGCTTCCTTAATGGCATCCCTGGCCTACCTTCCCTTTGACGGCAGTACGGTTGGCCACAGCCTAGGCGAGGTCTGCCAGTCCATCTACCAACGTGAGCCTGACCGCTGGCAAAATCTGGACAAAACTGAACTCCTGCTCTTGCCCAAGTCTCCCCGTCTGGCTGACTTGACCGTTCTGGACTGGGTCAACAAGATGGAGATTGAGCCTGAACCCATCCAGTTCAACGCTGGCGCCTTCCGCCTGGACGATCGGACCATCCTGGTCGCCTACCGGGGCACCGACCAGTCCATGATCGGCTGGAGCGAGGACATGGTCATGAATTATACACCGGAAATTACCGGACATAGGCTGGCCGCTAAGTATCTTAACAAGATCGGCCAAGCTTACCCAAATGACCGGATCTATATCACCGGCCACTCCAAGGGGGGCAACTACGCCCACTACGCTTTGGCCTTTGCTGATCCGCAGATTCAAGCCCGGGTCATCAAGTCCTACAGCTTTGACGGACCTGGCTACCGGCACCAAATTTACGGAACCAGCGGCTTCCAAGACAATATCAAAAAGATGAAGACCTACATCCCGGAAAGCTCCATTGTCGGCTGCATGCTGGACCATACTGAGCGCGTCTTGGTCGTCAAGTGCAACCAACCAGTCCTCAGCCAGCACGACCCAAGAACCTGGAGCGTTGGCCGGGATAGCTATGTTTTGGCGCAAGAGGGCCTCACGACTACAGCCCGGGTGATCCGCCACTCCCTGATCGCCTTCAACCACCAGATTCCCGCGGAAAAAAGAGGGCAGATGTGGTCCGCCCTTTTTGAGGCTTTTGGCAGCCTGGACATCACTAAGATCAAACAGATCAGTGGTTTTACCGGCACCTACCGCTTTGGCCGGGCATACTTTGCCATGGATCCGGAAATGCGGGCTATCTTCAGGCAGATTTTTAACAACATCATTGAAACGGCCCGGCAGAGCCTTCCCCTGCCATTCAACAGGAGCGAGGATCCTTACAAGAACCGGCCGAATTTCAATGACTCAAAGAAAGGGCCAATCTTCTTTGATGCCTACGACATCAAGCAAGAATAACAAAAAGCGCGAATCAGCAACGATTCGCGCTTTTTTGCTGTCTTTCCCCTACCCCTGGGCCTCATGGCCTAGGTCCAGGTTAGAGAAGCGGTTGTAAGGCTTGGAGAACATCAGCTTGGCTGATCCCCGCCGGCCTGACCGGTTCTTTTCAATAATAACTTCAACTTCAACATTTTCCGGATCTTCCTTCGGTTCCTCGCCGTCAGCATCCTCATCCCGGTAGTAGTCGTCCCGGTAGAGGAAGCCAACGATGTCGGCGTCCTGTTCGATTGACCCGGATTCCCGCAAGTCTGACAAAATTGGCCGCTTGTCCTGCCGCTGCTCAACTGACCGCGACAACTGCGACAGGGAAATTACCGGCACGTGCAATTCCTTGGCCATCTTCTTGAGCTGGCGAGAGATCGCGGAAACTTCCTGCTGGCGGGACTCAGTCTTTGGCCCTTCAATCAGCTGCAGGTAATCGATCACGACCAAGCCCAGGTCGCCCAGCTCCTTTTGCAGGGCCAGGCACTCGGCCCGGATTTCGCTGATCTTGATCCCCGGCGTGTCATCGATATAGATCGGAGCCTGCCGCAAGACACTTGCTGCCACGTCCAGCTGGTTCCACTCATCCCTGTCCAGGATCCCCGTTCTGAGGTGCTGGGAGTCGATCAAGCCCGTTGACGCCAGCATCCGCTGAACCAGCTGCTCACCAGACATTTCCAGGGAGAAGACCGCTACCGGCTTCTTCTCAGTAATGCCCACATTCTTGGCGATGTTCATGGCAAAAGAGGTCTTCCCGACACCCGGCCGGGCCGCCAAAATGATCAATTCGTCATCATGCAGCCCCGTCGTCATCTCGTCCAGATAGGCAAAACCCGTCCGTAAACCCGTGACCGCGTCCTGGTTCTGGGCATTATTTGAAATCTGCTCAAAGGCTCCGGCAACCAGGTCCTCAATCTTATGAAATCCCCCGCTCCCCTTTTCATTGGAGACGTTCATGATCTCATTTTCAGCGTTGCTGAGGATCTCATCCACGCTGTCGGACCCTTGAATGGCACTGGAGATGATCTTCTGGCTGGCATTGATCAAATTGCGCAGCTGGGCCTTCTGGTGGACGATGCGGGCATAGTCCTTAGCGTGAAAGGCAGTTGGCGTTGCCAGCAAAAGCTCTGACACGTAGGCCATGTCGCCCAGTTCTTCCAATTGTCCCCGCCGCTTGAGCTCCTCTTGCAAGGTAACCAGGTCGATTGACCTACTCTCGTCATAGAGGGCCAAAAGGGCGCTATAGACCAGTCGGTTGGCATGTTCATAAAAGTCAGCCGGCTCTAAGACCGAGCTGACTTCGTTGATGACTTCGGGATCAATGAAAATCGCCCCTAAAACGGCTTTTTCAGCAGCAGAATCATGCGGGATCTGCTGCGTGACAAGATTATCCATCAATCACGGCTTCTTTCAGCTTCTTAATTTTCTTTGGTAACGTGGACCCGGACCTTTGATTCAACGCCCTTGAAGAGCTTGACTGGCACATTAGTGTAGCCCAGAACCTTGATTGGTTCCCGCAGTTCCAGCTTGTGCTTGTCCAGCTTGATGCCGAACTGCTTGTCCAGGCCTTCGATGATCTTCTTGCTGGAGATTGAACCGAAGAGGCGGGAGTCGCTGCCGGCCTTGGACTTCAGTTCAACCACAGTTTCGTCAGCTTCCAGCTGCTTCTTGATCTCTTGGGCAGCTGCCTTTTGAGCTTCGTATTCAGCCTTTTCTTTGGCTTCCACCCGCTTCAGGGTGTTCAGGTTGCCCTTGTTGGCTTCCTTGGCCAGGCCCCGCTTGATCAGGTAGTTTTGGGCGTAGCCGTCCGGCACGTCCTTGACCTGGCCCCGCTTGCCTCTGCCCTTAACGTCTTGCATAAAAATAACTTTCATCGTTCATTGCTCCTTTTCTTCTTTAACTGTTTTCTTCCAGATATTCGTCAATTGCCGCCAGCAAGCGCTGACTGGCTTCTTTGACCGTAATATCCTTGATCTGGGTCGCCGCGTTGGACAAGTGGCCGCCCCCGCCCAGCTTCTCCATAATCACCTGGACGTTAATGTGGCCCATCGACCGGGCTGAAATCCCGACCTTGTCCCCGCTTCTTCTGGTGATGGCAAAAGATGCCGACACCCCTTCCAAATCAAGCGCCATATCGGCTGCCTGGGCCGTCAAGATCGGGTCGATCACCTTGTCCTCCGGCCCCTGCATGACCGCCATCTTCGGCCGCAGCATCTGCAGGCTGGCCACCAGGTGGCTCTTGACCAGGAAGCTGGAAATGTCTTCCTTCAAAAGCTCACTGACCACCGAGGAGTCCGCCCCGATCGACCGCAGGTAGCTGGCCGCGTCAAAGGTTCTCGTCCCCGTGCGCAAGGAGAATTCCTTGGTGTCGACCGTGATCCCGGCCAGCATGGCCGTGGCTTCCAGGTTGGTCAAAACCCGGTTGTCTTCAGCCGGCTGCTGGTATTCGACCATTTCCGTCACCAGTTCGCTGGCTGAGGAAGCATATGGCTCCACATAAGTCAGCATCGGGTTCTCCGGGAATTCTTCCCCCCGCCGGTGATGGTCGATCACCACGATCCGGTTCCTCAAGCGGTCATAGAGGCGCTGGTCATAAGTGATGGAATACTTGGAGTGGTCCACCATGACCAAAAGGGAGTTGTCCGTCGCGACCGCGTTGGCCTCATCCGGACTAACAAAAAGGTCCAGCTGGGGGTCTGCCGCTTGCATCTTCTTGACCAGGCGGTCAACGTCATAGTTGCAGTGGGCCGTGTCTAGCAAAAAGTGGGCCTTGACCCCGTGCAGGCGGGCGATCTTGACAACCCCGATCCCGCTGCCGACAGAGTCCATATCGGGCCGCTGGTGCCCCTGGACGAAGACCTGGTCAACATCCTTGAAGAGCTCGCCCAAGGCCTGGGAAACCATTCTGGCCCGGACCCGGGTGCGCTTCTCCATTGGGTTGGACTTACCCCCGTAGAAGCGGGCTACCTGGCCCAGTTCCCTAAGGACCACCTGGTCCCCGCCCCGGCCAAGGGCCAGGTCCAAGTTAGCCTGGGCCTGGTTGGCGATCTTTCTCAGCGACTCACCCCCGTAGGCAATCCCGACCGACAAGGTCAAAGGAGTGTTGTTCCGACTGGTTTCCAGGCGGATCTTGTCCAAAACTGAGAACTTGTCTTCTTCCATGGCTTCCAGGTCCTGCAAGTGGGCCAGAAGCAAAAAGTGGTCCTCATCAATCCGCTTCAAGTAGGCCTTGAACTTCTTGGCATAGTCGTTCAAAGTCGTCTGCAGGTAGGTGCTGGTTCTGGCCAGTTCCTGGTCGTGCATCCGCTCGCTGAGCTCGTCGTAGTTGTCGACAAAAATCTGCCCGATAGCCAGGCGCTCAGCCCGGTACTTGTCAGCCAGGTCGGCATAACGGGTAATGTCGAGCATGTAGATGACCCCGATGCTGTCTTGGACAACCATTTCAAATTGGTGATCCCCCCACTTGACCACCTTGCTTTCCGAAGTCTGGGCCTCAAGGGCTTCTTCAACCAGCTTGCCCAGTTTCCGGTCGACCGCCGTAATCGTCTTGCCGATGGCGTCCTTGTCGCCCAGATAGAGCTGCAAGTAAGGGTTGACCCATTGGATGTGCCGGGACTCGTCGTAAAGGAGGATCCCCAGCGGCATCTTGATCATGGCCTCCTGCTCCCCCCGTTTAATCCGGTAGGAGAGGTTGGCCGCGTAATTGTTGGTATTTTTCGCGAGAATGTAAACGCCGAAAACAACCCAAAAGACATCCACGATCAAGACCAGCAAAAGCGCCACCCCGAAGATCCGGTTGATGAAGAAAGCCACAACCGTGCTCAGCACAGTCAAGAAGGCGATGCTAGAGAAGGCAATGATTAATCTGGAATCCCGGACGAATTCTGGCAATTCAAGTTTGCGTAAAAAGTTTTTCATAAAATTCTTCCACATCTTTAAAGCAGATTAAACTACTCCCATTATAACCTATTGCCGCCCGCCACAAAACAGAAAAGAAAAAGAGACCGGGAGGAGTCCAGCTCCTTTCGGTCTCTTTATTTGCTTATTGATCCTGCTGCTTAGTCTTCAGCTACGAATGGCAGGAGGCCCATAATCCGGGCTCTCTTGATAGCTTTAGCAACCTTGCGTTGGTTCTTAGCGCTAGTACCAGTGACACGACGTGGCAAGATTTTACCTCTTTCTGAGATAAAATGTTTCAACAGATCAACATCCTTGTAGTCTACGTAGTCGATGTGGTTGACTGCGATGAAGTCAACCTTGCGGCGACGACCACCTCTTCTTTGTTGAGGCATGTCTTCAGATCCTTTCTTGTGTAATTTTAAAATGGAAGATCGTCATTTGAGACGTTGATTGCATCATCAGAGCTGTCGAACGGGTTGGTGTTCGTGTCTCCGCCGGCATCTTTCTTGTTATCTTCATTGAATCCGGCATTAGCTGGCCCGTTTGACTGGGCCGGGATGCCGAAGGCGTTGTCGTTGGCGTAGCCGCTGCCGCCGCCAAATCCGGTGTTGAAGCCGGTGTTTTGGCTTTGACCTTGGCCGCCAAATCCGCCGTTTTGCTGACGGCTTTCACGCTCGCGGCGTGATTCGAGCAGTGAGAAGTTGTCCACGAGGACTTCTGTCACGTAAACTCGCTGGCCGTCCTTGTTATCATAGTTTCTGGTCTGGATTCGGCCCTGGATGCCCACCAAACTGCCCTTGCTGGTGAAGTTGCAGAAGTTCTCAGCAGCCTTGCGCCAAATCACGCAGCTGATGAAGTCCGCTTCTCTCTGGCCTGATGCATTGGTAAACTGCCGGTCAACGGCCAAAGTGAACGTAGCAACCGAGATGCCGCTCCCAGTAGTACGTAATTCAGGATCACGTGTTAAACGGCCAACAAGTACAACGTTATTGATCATACTTATTTCCTTCCTATTCCTGTATTACGGGAAACTACAATTACTTGTCTAACTTGACAATCATTGAACGCAGAACTGAGTCGTCGATCTTGCTCAAACGGGCAAATTCGTTGACAGCTGCAGCGTCTTCAGCAGTGAAGGTCATGATGTAGTAACTACCTTCACGATACTTTTCGATTTCGTATGCGAAACGACGCTTGCCCCAGTCCTTAGCTTCAACCATTTCACCACCATTGTCAGCGATCACCTTAGTGTACTTGTCAATAATGGCCTTCTTTGCTTCATCGTCAACGTCTGGCTTGATGATGTAAGTAATTTCGTACTTGGTTGTCATAGACTATTGCACCTCCTTTTGGACTAAATGGTTCTTGCTAAAATCAAGAACAAGGAGTAATTGATCTAATTACTCGCAATGCCTAATTTTAGCACAAAACAAAAAAATTACCAAACATTTTTTACACGTGATCCGGGATTTTCTTCCCACTAACTATTACGCCAAAAATGCTGGTAATTTTTTATTTTATCTTACTTTTTTCTGCTTCTTTGCCGCTAAACTTCCGTTTCCGGCTCGCTTTCGCCTTCAGCTTCAGCCGGCACGACTGCCATGCTTGCCACGGCATTGCCGTCAGCCACCTTGATTAGGCGGACGCCCATAGTTGACCGGCCAGTCTGGGAGACATCGCTAGTCTTGAAGCGGATCATGATCCCGTCAGTGGTGATCAACATGATGTCGCTTTGCCCGTCAACCACGGCCACGCCAGCCAGAGGACCGTTCTTTTCGCCGATCTTGGCGGTCTGGATCCCCTTGCCGCCCCGGCCCTTGACCGGGTATTCGCTGGCCGCGGTCCGCTTGCCGTAGCCCTTTTCCGAGATAGTCAGAACTTCGTCTTCCGGCTTCAGAATCCCTGAGCCAACCACGTAGTCGCCTTCACGGAGGTTGATCCCCCGGACGCCGGCCGCGCTTCTCCCCATGGCCCGGACGTCATCTTCATTGAAGGTCACGGCGTAGCCCTGGTGGGTAGCGATCAAGATGTTCTGCTGGCCGTCAGTGGTCAGGACGTTGGATAGTTCGTCGCCATCCTTCAAGGTCAAGGCGATCAAACCGTTGGTCCGGATATTTTCAAATTCCCGGATCTTGGTCCGCTTGACCGTCCCCAGCTTGGTGATGAAAAAGGCGTAGTCGTCGTCATGCCCTTGCGGCAGGTTGACCACGGTCTGGATGTGCTCGCCCTTGTCCAGCTGCAGGAGGTTGACGATTGGCAGGCCCTTGGCGCTTCTGCCGTATTCTGGGATTTCGTAGGCCTTCTTCATGTAGACCTTGCCCTTGTTGGTGTAGAAGAATAGGTAGTCGTGGGTACTTGAGTAGAGCAGGTGCTCGATGAAGTCGCCCTTTTGGACGCCCATCCCCTTGATCCCCCTGCCGCCGCGGTTTTGGGTCTTGAAGTCGTCGATCAGCATCCGCTTGACATAGCCCTGGTGGCTCAAAGTCAACAGGACGTCTTGTTCTTCGATCAAGTCTTCGTCTTCGATCGTGACCACTTCGCTGGCCGTAATCTGGGTCCGGCGCTTGTCACCGAAGCGCTTCTGGATGTCCAGCAGCTCGTCGTAGATAATCTGGTCGATTCTTTCAGGCTTGGCCAGAATGTCCTTGTAGTCGGCAATCTTGACCAAAAGCTCCTGGTATTCGCCTTCGACCTTGTCTCTTTCCAAACCGGTCAGACGGACCAGACGCATGTCCAGGATAGCCTGGGCCTGGCGGTCGTCCAGGTCAAAGCGGCTGATCAAGCCCGCCTTGGCGATGTCGCTTGATTCAGAGTTCCGGATCAAGCTGACGATTTCGTCGATATGATCAAGCGCTACCCGCAACCCTTCCAGGATGTGGGCTCTGGCTTCAGCCTTTTCCAAGTCAAACTTGGTCCGGCGGGTAATGACGTCTTCCTGGTGGGCCAGGTAGTACTGCAGCATCTGCTTCAAGGTCAGGGACTTCGGTGCCCCGTCCACGATCGCCACCATGTTCATGGCGAAGTTGGACTGCATCTGAGTTTCCTTGAAGAGGTTATTCAAAACCACGCTGGCGCTGGCATCCCGGCGCACGTCAATAGTGATCCGCATCCCGCTCTGGTCGGATTCATCCCGCACCCCGGTAATGCCGTCGATCACCTTGTCGCGGGCCAGTTCAGCGATCTTCTGGACCAGTTCGGCCTTGTTGACCAGGTAAGGAATCTCGCTGACGATGATTCTTTCCCGCCCGCTCTTTTCAGCTTCGATTTCGGTCTTGGCCCGGACGACGATGTTGCCCTTGCCGCTTTCATAAGCGTGCAGGACCCCGCCCCGGCCCATCAAGATCCCGCCGGTTGGGAAGTCCGGCCCTGGGATGGCCTTCATCAGTTCCTTGGTCGTCACGTCCGGGTTCTTCATCAGCATGTGAATGCCGGAAATGACTTCAGACAGGTTGTGCGGCGGAATGTTGGTAGTCATCCCGACCGCGATACCGCTGGAACCGTTGACCAGGAGGTTAGGAATTCTGGCTGGCAGGACGGTCGGTTCATTTTCCGTGTCGTCGTAGTTTCTCTGCCAGTCAACCGTATTCTTGTTGATGTCGCGGAGCATTTCCACGGCAATCTTGCTCATTCTGGCTTCCGTATAACGCATGGCGGCCGGCCGGTCGCCGTCGACGGAACCGAAGTTACCGTGCCCGTCTACCAGCATGTAGCGGTAGGCAAAGTCCTGGGCCATGTGGGCCATGGCCAGGTAGATGGAGGAGTCGCCGTGCGGGTGGTACTTACCCATGACGTCCCCGACGATTCTGGCACTCTTCTTGTAAGGCTTGTCCGGAGTCACGCCCAGCTCGTTCATCCCGTACAGGATCCGCCGCTGAACCGGCTTCAAGCCGTCGCGGACATCTGGCAAAGCCCGGGCCACGATGACGGACATGGCGTAGTCCAAGAAGGAGCTCCGCATCGTTTGCGTCAGATCGACATTTCTGATCCGCCGGTCTTGTCCTTGATTTTCGTTATCCATTCCTACCTCCCATTAAGCATCCAAGTTTTCAACATATTGGGCATTGTCTTCGATGAACTTGCGCCGCGGGCCAACTTCGTTGCCCATCAGCATTTCAAAGACTTCATCCGCGTCCTTGGCGTATTCCGGGTCCACCCGGTCCAGGCGTCGGTTTTCAGGGTCCATGGTCGTCTCCCACAATTGCTCAGCGTCCATTTCCCCCAGCCCCTTGTAACGCTGCACGATTGGCTTCGGGCTTGGTTGCAATGACCCCAGGTAGTCGTGGAGTTCTTCATCAGTGTCCAGGTACTTGATCAGCTTGCCCTGGCGCACTTGGTACAGAGGCGGACGGGCGATGTAAACATAGCCCTTGTCGATCATCGGCCGCATGTAGCGGTAGAAGAGGGTCAAGAGCAGGGTCCGGATGTGGGCCCCGTCGACGTCGGCGTCAGTCATGATGATCAGCTTGTGATAGCGGGCCTTGGAGACGTCAAAGTCTGCCCCAAAGCCGGTCCCCAGGGCCGTAAACAGAGTCCGGATTTCCTGGTTGGCCAGGATCCGGTCCATTGAGGCTTTTTCCACGTTCAGGATCTTCCCCCGGATGGGCAGGATGGCCTGGGTCAGCCGGCTCCGCCCTTGCTTGGCGCTGCCGCCGGCGGAGTCCCCTTCGACGATGAAGAGTTCTGAGATGTTCGGGTCATTTGAAGTGTTGTCGGCCAATTTGCCTGGCAGGTTGGCGATTTCCAGGCCGGACTTCTTCCGGGTAACTTCCCGGGCGCGCTTGGCGGCAACTCTGGCTCTTTCAGCCAGTTGCCCCTTCTCCACGATCTTGCGGGCCACCTGCGGGTTTTCCATCAAGAAAGTGGAGAAGGTTTCTGAGAAGGCGCGGTCAACGGCAGTTCTGGCGTCGGAGTTACCCAGCTTGGTCTTGGTCTGCCCTTCAAACTGCGGGTTCGGGTGCTTGACGGAAATCACGGCCGTCATCCCTTCCCGGATGTCTTCCCCGGACAGGTTGTCGTCGTTTTCCTTCAAGATCTTGGCCTTGTGGGCGTAGTCGTTGACCACCCGGGTCAAGGCCGTCTTGAAGCCCGCCTCGTGCATCCCGCCTTCATAAGTGTGGATGTTGTTGGCAAAAGTCATCAAAGTTGTCTTGTAGCCGGTCGTGTACTGCAAAGATACTTCAACGTCGATGCCCTCGTACTTGCCTTCCACGTAGATTGGCTCGTCAAAAAGTACCTCCTGGCCCCGGTTGAGGAAGGAGACGTATTCCTTGATCCCGCCTTCAAAGTGGTAGACGTCGGTTTCCTCCGTGTCCTTCCGCTTGTCAGTGAAGGTCAGCTTCAGCCCCTTGTTCAAAAAGGCCAGTTCCCGGATCCGGTTCTTCAAGATCTTGTCGTCAAAAACCGTGGTTTCCGTGAAGATGTTCGGGTCCGGCCAGAAGTGGACGATGGTCCCGTGTTCAGTCAAAGGCACCGTGCCGACTTCCTTCAGCTCTTCAACGACCCGGCCGTGGTCAAAGGCGATGTGGTACTTCTTGCCATCCCGCATGACAGTGACGTTCAGCTTGGTGGACAGGGCATTGACAACAGAAGCCCCGACCCCGTGCAGACCGCCGGAAACCTTGTATCCGCCACCGCCGAACTTACCACCGGCGTGCAGAACCGTATAAACAGTTTCAACGGCTGGCCGGCCGGTCTTCTTTTCGATGTCGACCGGGATCCCCCGCCCGTCGTCTTGGACAGTCACGCTGTTGTCTTCGTTGACGGTGACTTCGATCTTGGTCGCGAAACCTGCCAGGGCTTCGTCGATCCCGTTGTCGATGATTTCCCAAACCAGGTGGTGCAAGCCCTGGGAGCTGGTTGAGCCAATGTACATCCCCGGACGCTTGCGTACGGCTTCCAGGCCGCCAAGGACTTGAATCTGGCTGGCATTGTACTTGTCAGCTTCTTGTTCAAACTGCTTGGCCTTCTTCAATTTGTTATCTTCGTCTGCCATTTAATCCTTCCTCTTTTTCTATAATTTGGCCGGAATGGATGTAAAAAATTCGCGGCTGTTTGACTATTTCCTGGGAAATACCATCCAGATCGGTTGTCGTAATAAAAGTCTGGGTTTGACCATGGATGAAATCGAGCAGGGCTGCCTGGCGGTTCTGGTCCAGTTCGCTCATCACGTCGTCCAAAAGCAGGATCGGCTCTTCTCCCGTCAGCTGCTTGATCAGCTGGATTTCCGCCAGTTTCAAGCTGAGGGCAATGGTCCGCTGCTGCCCTTGGGAGGCAAACAGGTGGGCATTCTTGCCGTCCAGCTGGAATTCCAGGTCGTCGCGGTGGGGACCCAGCTGGGTCGTGGCCCGTCTGAGCTCATCGTCAACGATCTCCGCAAAGCGGTCCAGCAGCTTCTGCTTGATCTGGGCCGGCTGGTCTGCAGCCGTAATCTCCTTGGCTGAAGGCCGGTAAAGGACCCGCAGCTCTTCTCTTTGCCCGCTGATGGCCCGGTAGGCCTCGGCCGCGTAGCGGTTGAGGTCAGCCAAATAGCGGTAGCGCCGCCAGATCAGTTCACTGGCCGCCGTGGCCACCTGCTCAGTTAAGACCCCGAGCAGGACCTGGTCACTGGCCTGCCGGCGGGCCAGCTGCTTGAGATAGTTGTTTCTCTGCTGGAGCAGCTGCCGGTACTGGCTGGCGAAATAGAGATATTCCGGATTTATCTGGCCGAATTCCAGGTCCATGAAGCGCCGGCGCAAAGAAGGGGCCCCCTTCACCAATTCCAGGTCTTCCGGAGAAAAGAGGATGGCGTTAAGGTGGCCCACATACTTGGACAGCCGGGCCTGCTCTACCCGGTTGACCCAGGCGCTCTTGCCCTTCTTGCTGATGACGATGCGCAGGTCAAGGTCCAGCTGGCGCTTGTGCACCCGGCCAGCCAGGCTGGCAAAGTCCTGGCCGAAGGCAATCATCTCCCGGTCATTGCTGGTCCGGTGGGACCGGCTAAGGGCCAGAAAGTAGATTGCTTCCAGCAGATTGGTCTTGCCCTGGGCATTTTCACCCAGAAAAACGTTCACGTGTGGGTCAAATTCCAGGTCAAGGAAAGCCAGGTTACGGAAACCGCTCTGCTTAAACCGGCCCAGGTACATTAAAGTCCCTGAACCAGCTCATATTCCTTGCCGGCAACGGTCAAACGGTCACCAGGATAGAGCTTCCTGCCCCGGCGGTCTTCCTTGTCCCCATTGACCAGAACTGGACTGTCCTTGAGGTACCACTTGGCCTGCCCGCCCGAGGAAACGATACATTCATCTTTCAAAAATTGTCCGAGGGTGATGAATTCACCATTAATCGCAAAAGTTTCGATAGTCTTCACCTTCACCAATATAAAACTAGTATTCCACTTATAAATTATAGTCTTTTTTCCAGGGAAACTCAATCAAGAAGGCCTTTTTTAGGGCCTCAGAGCGCTTATTTACCCATTTAGTATCGTGGTACATAAAGCAGGTATTTTGGGCTTAAAGCCGTAAAAAACGCTTGTATTAAAAAATAGTCGAAAAAAAGCCACTCCGGAGAGTGGCTTTTGTGAATTATTGGCAGTCTGTTTTAGAAAGTTCGGATTGGGGTGATCAGCTGCACGAATTCAACTGACTGGTCATTTGGCACGACCGTGAATGGCCGCAGGCTTTCCGTGAAGTTGATGATGACGGAGTCAGTTACTGAGGCCCGCAGGGCAGCGGCCATGTAGTCCGGGTTGAAGGAAATGGTCAGGTCTCGGCCAGTTAAGCTGCTGAAGCCGACTTCTTCCTCAATCTTTCCGACTTCCGGGGAATTACCGGAAACCAGGATGGTTTGGTCAGCCACGTTCAAAGTCATTTGGACGGCGTTGGTCCGGTTGGCGTGGGTCAAGAGGCTGGCCCGGCTCAATGTCTGCATCAAGTCAGAAACGGCGAACTGCACGCTGGTCGTTGACTCAGTTGGCAAAAGGCGGTCAACGTCCGGGTAGGCCCCTTCCAAAAGACGGGTGTAGAAGGACAGGTTTTCAAATTCAAAGCGGATCTGGCTGTCGCCCAGGTAAACCTTGATGTCCTGGTCAGCGTCGCCGATGATCTGGGCTAGTTCCTGCAGGTTCTTGCCCGGGATAATCAGGGACAGGTCTTCGCTTGGACCGGCCGCGATGTCGACGATTCTTTGGGACAGGCGGTGGGAGTCAGTAGCCACGGCCTTGATCTGCCCGTTCTTGAAGCTGAAGTTGACCCCGGTCAGAGTTGGCCGGCTTTCTTCGGTGGATACGGCGAAAACAGTCTGGGTGATCAGTTCCCGCAGGGTCTTAGACGGCAGGCTGAAGGAAGTTCCGGCAATTTCCGGCAGGCGCGGGTAGGCACTGGCGTCCAGGCCGTTGATTACGTAATCCGCCTTGTCAGAGGTGATCTGGATCTGGTTGCCTTCCTTGACTTCAAAAGTGAATTCCCTACCTGGCAATTTGCGGACGATTTCGCTGAACAAGTGGGCAGTCACGACAATAGAGCCAGTTGATTCAACCCGTAAGTCATCAGAAACCGGTTGGCTCAGTTCAATGGAAATATCGGCATTGCTGCCAGTCATGATCAGTTCAGTTTCCGTCAGGTCCAGCTTGATCCCGCTCAAAATCGGAATCTGGGCTCTTGAAGAAACTGCCTTTAAAACGGAATTCAAGTCATTGATAAAAAGATTGCGCTGTACAGTAAATTTCATCTGGTCCTCCTTGGTTAGTTTGCTGCTCTATTTATTTAATTAGTTATTTATATATAGATAGTTGTAGTAGTAGGTCCTGTGAATTCTGTTGATAACTAACCGGAAGCCCGGTAATCCGGACTTTTGCCAGTTGAAAAAGTGTGGATAAATCACGGACTTGTCCACAAGTTATCAACGGACCTATCTCTCCAGCATCTGCCGCAGGTCGGAAACAGCAGACTTGATTTCAGTGTCCGTTTTGATCTGCCGGGCGATTTTGTCGCAGGCATGCATCACGGTCGTGTGGTCCTTGCCCCCGAATTCCTGGCCGATTTTTGGCAGGCTGGCATCGGTGAGCTCGCGGGACAGGTACATGGCAATCTGACGCGGGATGACGATCTGCCTTACCCGCTTCTTTCCTTTAAGGTCCGGCACTGAGGTCTGGAAGTAGTTGGCCACGACCTCCTGGATCTTGGAAATCTGTAGTCCCCTGCTCTTCTGGACCAGCTTGAGGTCGGCTAAAGCCGACCGGGCTAAGCCAATGTTGATGTCCTGCTTTTGAATGGTGGCCTGGGCCTGGACTTTGACCAGGGCCCCTTCCAGCTCCCGGATATTAGTATCGACCTGGCTGGCTACATAGTCCAGGGTGCTTTCATCGATCTCCAGGCCTTCGGATTCAGCCTTCTTGCGCAGGATAGCGATCCGGGTTTCCAGGTCTGGCGGGGTGATTTCAACTTGCAGTCCCCAGGCAAAACGCGAGACCAGCCGCTCGGACAGGTCGGGAATTTCCGTTGGTAGCCGGTCACTGGTCATGACGATCTGCTTTTGATCATTATAGAGAGTCTCAAAAGTATGGAAAAATTCTTCCTGAATCCCTTCCTTCTTGGCGAAGAACTGGATGTCGTCGACCAAGAGCAGGTCAGCTGTTCGGTATTTCTCCCGGAACTTGTCCTGGGTCTTGTTCTTAATGGAATTGATGAAGTCGTTGACAAAAGTCTCACTTTGAATGTAGACAACCTTGGCATCTGGTCTTTCCGCCAGCATCTGGTGACCGATCGCCTGCATCAAGTGGGTTTTACCAAGGCCCACGCCCCCGAAGATGAACAAGGGGTTGTAGAAGGTCCCCGGGTTGTCGGCAACCGCCAAAGCGGCCCCAGCAGCCAGTTTGTTGCCCTCGCCTTGAATGAAGTTCTCGAAGGTGTACTTCTCGTTTAAGCGCAGGTCCTTGGTGAATTCGCGGCCTTGCGGCCGGGCTTTCTCGGGCTTGGCCTGCGGCTGGGGCTCCAGCATTCTTTCGCTGCTGGGCGCCGGGCCGTTTTTAACGACGAAAACCGGGTAGATATCGATTCCCGCGTAGGCATAAGCCGACTGGATCAGGCTAGCGGAGATGTTTTGCTCCCAATACCCTTTTGCCACGGGGGTTTGGACGGAGATTACCAATTCATGGGTGTCCTTGTTGAAGGAGACGGGCTTGGTGTTTTTGAACCAGGCATTATAGGATACTTCGTTAAATTCGGACCGCATTTCAGCGTTGAAGCTATCCCAGAATTTTTCTAAATCGAACAAAAAACATTTCCTCCAAAAAATCGTTTAGCAAAATTATTTTAGCATTTACTGACCAGGTTTTCCACAGGTGGAAGAAATAAATCCAGAATCCACAGGCTGTGGACAAGAAATAAAAAGAAGCCTGTTAACTCTGCTGATAATTTTATCAAAATTGGTCAAAAGTGGATAATTTTTGTGGACAACTTTTCTTAGAGCGGCAAAAGCAGAGCCTGGTTTTGACCAGACATATCCACAGGGTGTTAAAAAAGTTTTTAACAGGGTGTGGACTGTGGATAAGTCTGCAAAAAAGCCTGTTGATTGCCGGGAAAAAATTTTTTCGCGGTCTGCTTTCTGTCCACAGGCGGGGGATCAGGCTCAGGCAGTCTAAGGAAAAAATCGGGCAAGTTTGCAAGAAAAAGCTTGGTTTTTTTTGATTTCCGTGCTATTCTAGATAAGAAATTGTGCACGTAGCACTAAAAAATGGAGGTGCAAATATATGTCAACTAAGAGAACTTACCAACCTAAGAAGCGTCACCGTTCACGCGTTCACGGCTTCATGAAGCGTATGGCTACAAGCAACGGCCGTAAGGTTTTGGCTAGACGCCGTGCAAAGGGTAGAAAGGTATTATCTGCTTAAGCCACTGAATCCCAGTGGTTTTTTTAATTTGCAAGAGTGTAAAGAGCTTTGAGAAAGTCATATCGAGTTAAATCTGAACGGGATTTTCAGAACGTCTTTGAAAATGGCGAATCAGTTGCCAACCGGGCTTTTGTGATTTACGTCCTGCCTAGAAAGCAGAATAAGCATTTTCGCGTCGGCATCTCTGTCGGCAAGAAGGTCGGTCACACGGCCGTCGTGCGCAACCGTCTCAAGCGCTACATCAGGGAGGTGTTGACCGAGAACCGGGACCGGATTGCGCCGGACTTGGACTTCTTGGTGATTGCCAGACCCTACGCTCGCGATTTCGATTGGGAAAAGACGCGGGAAAACCTGCTTCACGCGCTGAACCTGGCCCACGTCATTGAAGAAATGCCAAATAAAGAGGAAAAATAGTGAAGGACATTTTATCGAAGAAGAGTACCAAGCGCCTTCTGGCCGCTCTGGCACTGGTGACGGTTTTTGCCCTTGTTCTGAGCGGCTGCGCCACGCAGACCACCCAGAAGCCAACGCCGATCTCCCATAATTCCAGCAACTGGTGGGATGCCTGGGTAGTTTACTACCTCTCCCAGTTCGTGCTTTGGATTGCCAAAGTCTGCGGGGGCAGCTACGGCTGGGCTATCATCATCTTTACGGTTATCATCCGGGTGATCCTCCTGCCTTTAAACGCGGTGCAGATCAACAGCACCAGAAAGATGCAGGAGATCCAGCCGGAACTGAAGGCCTTGCAGGAGAAGTATTCCAGCAAGGACCTGGAGACCCGGAACAAGCTGAACGAAGAAACGCAGAAGCTTTACAAGGAAGCGGGCGTCAATCCTTACGCTGGCTGCCTGCCGATGGTGATCCAGTTGCCGGTTATGTGGGCCCTGTACCAGGCCATCTGGCGGACGCCGGAGATGCAGAATGGTAAATTCTTGTGGATGGACCTGGGCAAGCCAGACCCATACTACATCCTGCCGATTTTGGCAACGGTATTTACCTTCCTGTCCTCATACATCGCGACTTTGTCGGTGCCTAAGTCTTCCCAGACCACGATGACTAAGATGATGAGCTATGTCATGGCCATCATGGTCGGGATCTGGGCCATCGTCTTCCAGTCCGCGATCTCCCTTTACTGGGTGATCTCCAACCTCTTCCAGGTTGGCCAGACCCTGGTTCTGCAGAACCCATTCAAGTACCGCAAGGAGCAGGAAGCCAAGGAAGAAGCTGAACGCGAGCGCCAGCGCAAGATGCGGCGGGCTTACAAGCGGATCAAGCGGAAATAATTGAATGTTCATCTAAAGTTTTTTAGATAAAGTAGTGAAAGTGCTTTATCCATCATTTTTCATGGTGGAAATTGCGCTTTTTTTATTGGAAAAAACGAGGTAACGAGATGGTTCAACGTTTAACGGAATTTGATACGATCGCGGCGATCTCAACGCCGCTGGGAGAAGGCGGGATCTCCATCGTCCGCGTCTCCGGGGAAGATGCGGTCGCCATTGTCAACCGCTTGTTTAAGGGCAAGGACCTGGAAAAGGTTCCCAGCCACACGATCAACTACGGCCACATCGTGGACCCGGCGACCGGGCAGGTGATCGACGAGGTCATGGCCTCCGTCATGCTGGCGCCGAAGACTTTTACCAAGGAAGACATCGTGGAAATCAACTGCCACGGGGGGATCGTGGTCACCAATGACATCCTGCAGCTGCTCTTGGCCAACGGGGCCAGAATGGCTGACCCGGGCGAATTTACCAAGCGGGCCTTCGTCAACGGGCGGATCGACCTAACCCAGGCTGAAAGCGTGATGGACATCATCCGGGCCAAGACTGACAAGGCCCGGCAGGTGGCGGTCAAGCAGCTTTCCGGCGGCCTTTTGACGGAAATCCGGGCCCTGCGCCAGGAAATCCTGGATGTTTTGGCTAATGTCGAAGTCAACATCGACTACCCGGAATACGATGAAGAAGAAGTGACGGCCCAGAAGCTGCTGGCTTGCGCAAAAGCCGTCAGCGGCAAGATTGACCGCCTGCTGGAGACTGCCCAGGAGGGGCAGATCCTCAGAAACGGCTTGAAGACAGCCATTGTCGGCCGGCCTAACGTGGGCAAGTCCTCCCTTTTGAACTACCTGACCCAAAGCGACAAGGCGATCGTAACGGACGTGGCCGGGACCACCCGGGACACCCTGGAAGAGTTCGTGTCCGTCAAGGGGGTGCCCTTGGAGTTGATTGACACGGCCGGGATTCACCATACCGAGGACCAGGTGGAAAAAATCGGGGTCGAGCGGTCGAAGAAGGCCATTGCCCAGGCGGACTTGATCCTGCTTTTGCTGGACGGCAGCCAGGAATTGACGGAAGAAGACCGGCGGCTTTTGGAACTGACCGCCGGCAAAAAGCGGATCATCGTGCTGAACAAAACGGACCTGGGCCAGAAGCTGACCGCGGCTGAGATTGCTAAAGAAAGCGGCAGTGAAGTGATCAGCACCTCGATCATGATGAAGGAAAACTTGGACGAATTGGAAGCCTTGATCAAGAAGCTCTTCTTCAAGGGGATCGAAAACTCCAACGACCAGGTCCTGGTGACCAACCAGCGGCAGGCGGGCCTTTTGGCCAAGGCCAAGCAGCAATTGGTCGACGTGGCCAGCGGGCTTGAGGCAGGGATGCCGGTTGACCTGGTTCAGATAGACTTTACCGGGGCCTGGGAAAGCCTGGGGGAAATCACTGGTGACAGCGCTCCGGATGAATTGATCAATGACCTCTTTAGTCAGTTCTGCTTAGGGAAATAGCGAGGAAGGCAAGGAAGACGAAAAAAATGAAGACTTATGTTTCAAACGAATATGACGTGATCGTAGTCGGTGCCGGCCATGCCGGCTGTGAAGCAGCCCTGGCCAGTGCCCGGATGGGGGAGAAGACCCTGCTGCTCACCATCGGCCTGGACATGGTGGCCTTTATGCCCTGCAACCCCTCAATCGGCGGCCCGGCCAAGGGGACCGTGGTCAGAGAAATCGACGCTTTAGGCGGGGAGATGGGCAAGAACATCGACAAGACCTACATCCAGATGCGGATGCTGAACACGGGCAAGGGGCCGGCTGTCCGGGCATTAAGAGCCCAGGCTGACAAGTGGGACTACCACGAAGAGATGAAGCGGACCATCGAAAACACCCCTAATCTGACCCTGCGCCAGGCGGTCGTTGACGACTTGATCGTTGAAGACAGGGAATGCCGGGGCGTAGTGACCAACACCGGGGCCCGCTACCGGGCCAAGAGCGTGGTCTTGACGACGGGGACCGCGGCCAGAGGGCGGATTTTTATCGGGGAACTGAACTACTCATCCGGTCCGAACAACACGATTCCAGCCATTAAGCTGTCTGAAAGCCTGGAGAGACTGGGCTTCAAGCTGCGCCGCTTTAAGACCGGGACGCCGCCCCGGGTCAACCGGCACACCATCGACTATTCCAAGACCGAAGAAGAGCCGGGCGACAAGGAGCCCCGCCACTTCTCCTTTACCAGCAGGGATGAAGACTACCTAACCGACCAGACTTCCTGCTGGATGACCTACACCAACCCGAAGACCCACGAAATCATCAATGAAAACCTGGACCGGTCACCAATGTTCTCCGGTGACATCGTCGGGGTAGGGCCGCGCTACTGCCCGTCAATTGAAACCAAGGTCGTCCGTTTCGCGGACAAGGACCGGCACCAGATCTTCCTAGAACCGGAAGGGCGGAAGACGGAAGAAATCTATGTCGGGGACTTTTCAACCTCCATGCCGGAAGAAGTGCAGCTGGAAATGCTGCACACGGTCGCTGGCCTGGAAAAGGTTGAAATGATGCGGCCGGGCTACGCCATTGAATACGACGTGGTTGACCCCTGGCAGTTAACCCACACCCTGGAAACCAAGCGGATCAAGCACCTGTATATGGCAGGGCAGATGAACGGGACTTCCGGCTATGAAGAAGCCGCCGGCCAGGGCCTGATTGCCGGGATCAACGCGGCCTTGAGCGCGGAAGGCAAGCCAGCCTTCACCCTGGGCCGGGACGAAGCTTATATCGGGGTTTTGATCGATGACCTGGTAACTAAGGGGACGGAAGAACCTTACCGGCTCTTGACCAGCCGGGCTGAATACCGCCTGCTTCTCCGCCACGACAATGCCGACCTCCGCTTGACGGAAAAGGGGCATGACCTTGGCTTGATTGACGATGATCGCTATGCTGAATTTTTGGTCAAGAAGGAACTGATCCAGGAAGACCTGGACCGGCTGCGCGAAATCACCGTTCACCCGACCATTGCCGTCAACGAATACCTGGCAGGTTTAGGCCAAACTGACTTAAACGGCGGGGTCAAGGCAGACGTCTTCCTCAGACGGCCAAGGGTGACGGTTGAAGACGTTGAACGTCTGACTGGGCAGAAGCTGGCCGGGGACCGCTATGTCAAGGAACAGGTGGAAATCGACATCAAGTATGCCGGCTACATCAAGAAGCAGGAGATTCAAGTGGCCCGCCTGCGCCGGCAGGAAGCCAAGAAGATCCCGAAGGACATCGACTATGACCAGATCGAGGGCCTGGCTACAGAAGCCCGGGAGAAGTTCGCCAAGATCCGACCGGAAACCCTGGCTCAGGCGGAAAGAATCTCCGGGGTCAACCCGGCTGACTTGGCCATCTTGAGCGTCTACGTGCAAAATGGCAAATACGCCAAGGTTCAGAAGTAAAGAGCAATAATTTTAGAAGGCAGACCAGAGATCCTGGCCTGCTTTTTAAATAATCGATAGCTTTTATGCTTTTAAAAAATTAATAAAAACTTCACCGAAAAATATTCTCCAGAAGTTAGCTACTTTTTCACAATAAAGAAAGGGAAGATAGCACAAAATTTTTATCCAGAAAAAGCAAGTTTGTGAATTAACTAGCTTAAAATGCGACTATCCTTGATATAGCGGCTTTTGATAGCACTTGCAAAAGTGAAAAAATATGGTTTAATAAAGGGCTGTAAGTAATAATTTTTAAGGAGATTCACTTATGGCAAAAATTAAGGGCGCAAACGCCGTTTTAGATGTTATGTACAAGTGGGGCATTGACCACCTTTACGGTTTCCCAGGTGGTTCTTTTGACTCAACCATGAACGCGATCTACGAAATGCAAGACAAGATCAAGTTCATCGAAGTTCGGCACGAAGAAGCCGGTGCCTTGGCTGCCTCAGCAGAATACAAGCTTACTGGTAAGCTTGGTGTCTGCATGGGTTCAGCTGGCCCTGGTGCCGTCCACTTGATGAACGGCTTGTACGACGCTAAGTACGACAAGACCCCAATGGTTGCCCTGGTAGCCAACGTTCCAACTCCTCGTCAAGACATCAACTTCTTCCAAGCCTTTGACGAAATGCCATGGTTCCGTGACGTTGCCGTTTGGGTCCACCAAGCCAAGACCAAGGAAGCTTTGCCAGTTTTGATGGACACTGCTATCCGTCAAGCTTACGC
>NZ_AZCR01000018.1:1885-2387 GCF_001433875.1 Lactobacillus delbrueckii subsp. delbrueckii DSM 20074 = JCM 1012 | reverse complement strand
CAAGCCATACTTGGGGACTATCGGCCGTATCGGTGGTAAGGCTCCTAACGAAGTTCAAGGCCACACTGACCTGGTAGTTTGGGTTGGTAACAACTCACCATTCTCAGTATTGTGGTTCCCTAAGAACGCCAAGGTTATCCAAATCGACGTTGATCCAGAAAAGCAAGGCAAGCGTCACTCAGTTGACGTATCAATCCTGGCAGACGCTAAAAAGAGCTTGCGTGCTTTGATCGACGCCGGTGAAGCCCGTGAAGAATCACCACTTTACAAGGCTGCTTTGGCCGACCGTGAAGAATGGGACGCATGGACTGCTTCATTTGCTGACGACCACTTGAAGGACGAAGGCCGCGTACGCCAAGAACCAATCTGGGATGTCATCAACAAGGAAGCCGCAGACAACGCTGTCTTCGCTATTGACGTTGGTAACGTTAACATGGACCACGCACGTCTGTTGAACATGAACGGCAAGCAACGCTGGACTACTTCAGGCTTGTACGCAACT
>NZ_AZCR01000018.1:0-1810 GCF_001433875.1 Lactobacillus delbrueckii subsp. delbrueckii DSM 20074 = JCM 1012 | reverse complement strand
ATACTTTGCTGAAAAGTTTGGTTTGGAAATTGACGCGGCTTCAGGTGCATCCGGCCACTCAGAAGACAAGGCAGAAGCATTACAAGTTCAAGCAACTTCAAGTGCTTCAACTCCAGAAACTGCACCAGACACTACTTCAGGTGCTTCTTACTAAGAGAAATATAAATAAAGAAGAAAGCGAAACCTTTTGGTTTCGCTTTCTTCTTGCTTGCAAGTATAATAAAAGAGGCAGACATACTAGGAGGTAAATAAATGCAACAATTTGGTGTGATCGGTTTATCGGTCATGGGCAAGAACTTAGCCCTCAATGTTAGAAATCACGGCTTTTCAGTCTCCGGCTTCTCCATCGACAAGCCGGAAGTCGATGCTTTGGCCAAGTACGAGGATGACAAGCTGAAGCCTTGCTACACTTGGGAAGAATTCGTTGATTCTTTGGAAAAGCCCCGCAAGATTCTGGTGCAGATCATGGCTGGTGACCCGGTTGACCAAACCATTCAGAAGCTGATCCCGCTTTTGGACAAGGGCGACATCATTATTGACGGCGGGAACTCCAACTTCCACGACACCAACCGCCGCTACCATGAATTAAAGAAGCACGGCCTGCACTTCATCGGCATGGGCGTGTCCGGCGGTGAAGAAGGCGCCTTGAACGGCCCGGCCTTGATGCCAGGCGGGGACAAGGAAGCTTATGAAGAAGTAGCACCAATCTTGACCGCGATGGCCGCTAAGACTGAAGACGGCCGCGCCTGCGTGTCCTACATCGGGCCAGAAGGGGCGGGCCACTACGTTAAGATGGTCCACAACGGGATGGAATACGCGATCATGCAGGAAATCTCTGAAGTCTACGATATCATGCGCAAGGTAGCCCACAAGTCCAACAAGGAAATGGCAGATATTTTTGCTGAATGGGACAAGGGTGACCTGAACGCCTACTTGATTGAAATTGCTTCACAAGTTTTGCGGCAAAAGGACGACTTGACTGACGACGATGTGATCGACCACATCTTGAACGTTGCTTCCTACAAGGGGACTGGCAACTGGATGCTGGAAGACGCCATCAAGCTGGGCGCTCCAATTACGGTGGTAGCGGAAGCAGTTTTGGCCCGGTTCATGTCCAAGGCCACGACCCGGGAAGGCAAGGAAGTCGTTTACGACCGTGAAGTTGCCAGCGACTTGATCGACAACTTGGGCAAGGCAATGTACCTGGCACAGATCGTGGCTTACGCTCAAGGCTTCCAGCAGTTGACCATGGCCGCTAAGGCTTACGACTGGGAACTGAACTACCCGGCGATCGCGCAGAACTGGGAAGCGGGATGCATCATCCACGCCAAGACACTGTACCATATTGAAGATGCCTACGCTGATGGCAAGCAACTGGACAACCTTTTCCAAGACCCATACTTTGCGGGTGTGATGGAAAAGAACCTGCCAGCCTTGCGAGCAGTCGTTAAGCTGGCTGCGGAAGCTGGCGTGCCGACTCCAAGCTTCAGCGCCGCTCTGAACTACCTGGAATCAATCTTCAACCCAAGCCTGCCGGCCAACATGATTCAGGCACAAAGAGACTACTTCGGTGCGCACACTTACTACAGAAACGACCGCGAGGGCGTTTACCACACCGAATGGTATGAAGAAAAATAACAAACAGTATTGATGAAAAGAGTGAAACTTCGTTGGAAAGTTTCACTCTTTTTGTGTTTCTGAGAAAATGCTGGTGGAAAGAAAATTATCTTTTCGCCAATTGCAAGAATAAATTGAACACTTACCATAACATCTGGTAGATTTTGACTATCTACGCCGGTAAATGCGGTCA
>NZ_AZCR01000179.1 GCF_001433875.1 Lactobacillus delbrueckii subsp. delbrueckii DSM 20074 = JCM 1012 | reverse complement strand
ATTTCCCTCAAATGCCCAATTCAAGTCACACTTCATGCTAGAGCCAAGCTTGCCCGACTTCCGTGCCCGGTAGTGGTAGCGGTACGTAATCCGGCGCAGGTAGCTGTGCGCTTGCTTGATTTGCTTATCCGTCAGTTTAGCTTCTATTTCAGTTAAAGCTTCAGTGTATTCTTCTGGCAGCTCAATTGGCTTGTGAAGAAGAACGGCTTGCCATGCGCT
>NZ_AZCR01000178.1 GCF_001433875.1 Lactobacillus delbrueckii subsp. delbrueckii DSM 20074 = JCM 1012 | reverse complement strand
GAATCTGGCTAACCGTTTGAAGAAGCTGATTCAAGGAAATGAAAATTTTTCTGCAGATCAGCGCCACCTTCTGTTCTTTATCTTGAAATTTAAAAGCGCATGGCAAGCCGTTCTTCTTCACAAGCCAATTGAGCTGCCGGAAGAATACGCCGAAGCTCTTGCCGAGATTGAAACTAAGCTGAAACACAAACAAATCAAGCAGGCATATAGCTATCTACG
>NZ_AZCR01000177.1 GCF_001433875.1 Lactobacillus delbrueckii subsp. delbrueckii DSM 20074 = JCM 1012 | reverse complement strand
CCGTAGGAGAACCTGCGGCTGGATCACCTCCTTTCTAAGGAAAACGGATGGATGGAGAGCAGAAATGCTAAGAGAAATCCATCAGTTACGGAAGCACACTGTAAAAAAAACTTTGTTCAGTTTTGAGAGTACCAACAATAAGTACTTGGGCCTGTAGCTCAGCTGGTTAGAGCGCACGCTTGATAAGCGTGAGGTCGATGGTTCAAGTCCATCCAGGCCCATTG
>NZ_AZCR01000176.1 GCF_001433875.1 Lactobacillus delbrueckii subsp. delbrueckii DSM 20074 = JCM 1012 | reverse complement strand
TGGTCGAATACTTTGGCAGCCAGCTCAGTCTTCTTGTATCCAGTTCTAGAGTAGAGCGAATCGTCAAAGACGAAGCAATCGCCACGTTGGTCAGAAGTCAGATCTTTCAGGTGCCCATTGACGATCTTCTCAGCTAGCAGAATAGTGAGGCGAAGCCAGTTGATATGTGGGTTCTGCATGAATCGATAGTAGGTGTTTTTGGAGAAGCCAGCAGTACACTTGCCAGACTT
>NZ_AZCR01000175.1 GCF_001433875.1 Lactobacillus delbrueckii subsp. delbrueckii DSM 20074 = JCM 1012 | reverse complement strand
TATCGCATGGTTGATAAAGCTTCTGACAGTTTCTTGCGCTGACCGGTAGCTCTTGTCATACGACTTTCTGCCGATATTGTTTTTCTCCAGATTCTTGAGCTTGCCAAGCAGTTTTATTTTCTTCCTCAAAGCAGTCTTAGACAAAGGTTGGTTTGCCTTCTCCAGTTGCTCAAGCTGCTGATTGAGCTGCCAGCGCAAACTCATATATGGCTGGCGATTTGCGTTTCGCTT
>NZ_AZCR01000174.1 GCF_001433875.1 Lactobacillus delbrueckii subsp. delbrueckii DSM 20074 = JCM 1012 | reverse complement strand
CGTAATGGACACCAGATTTTGAGTCTGACGCGTCTGCCAATTCCGCCACACCGCCATGCTATTCTACTTGGCCGTTAAGCCTAAGGCGGCGATCGGAGTCGAACCGACGATTAAGGTTTTGCAGACCTCTGCCTTACCACTTGGCTACACCGCCGATTATTCTTTTCTGCCCTTCGGCTAGGGCGGTATGTGGGAATCGAACCCACGAATGCTGGATCCACAAACCAGTGTGTT
>NZ_AZCR01000173.1 GCF_001433875.1 Lactobacillus delbrueckii subsp. delbrueckii DSM 20074 = JCM 1012 | reverse complement strand
ACACTAATTTCGGGGGTTATTTTCATGACTAAATACACTAAAGAAATCAAACTTGCTATCTACCACGAATGGGTAGACGACCACAGAAGAGGCACCTACCTTAGCCAAAAATATGGGATGGGGCGTGGAGGTATCCATTATTTGGTAGACTTGATCCAAAAGCATGGTGAAGATATTCTGGATCGACCTCAACAGAAATATACTGCTAATTTCAAGCTTGCTGCCATTGATAGAGTT
>NZ_AZCR01000172.1 GCF_001433875.1 Lactobacillus delbrueckii subsp. delbrueckii DSM 20074 = JCM 1012 | reverse complement strand
ACACTAATTTCGGGGGTTATTTTCATGACTAAATACACTAAAGAAATCAAACTTGCTATCTACCACGAATGGGTAGACGACTACAGAAGAGGCACCTACCTTAGCCAAAAATATGGGATGGGGCGTGGAAGTATCCATTATTTGGTAGACTTGATTCAAAAGCATGGTGAAGATATTCTGGATCGACCTCAACAGAAATATACTGCTAATTTCAAGCTTGCTGCCATTGATAGAGTT
>NZ_AZCR01000171.1 GCF_001433875.1 Lactobacillus delbrueckii subsp. delbrueckii DSM 20074 = JCM 1012 | reverse complement strand
TGCATGAATCGATAGTAGGTGTTTTTGGAGAAGCCAGCAGTACACTTGCCAGACTTCTGTTGCATGTACATGCTTCTGTCTGGAAACACATTACTGAAGATGTATGAAAGGATCGACCAAAGCGGGATTCCTTTGGACTTGCGGAGCCCACATCTACGGAGAAGCTCCATAACTTTGTAGTCCTTGAAGAACTTTTCAACAGAACTGGCAATTTTAGGTTCGTTCTTAGTATCGAAT
>NZ_AZCR01000170.1 GCF_001433875.1 Lactobacillus delbrueckii subsp. delbrueckii DSM 20074 = JCM 1012 | reverse complement strand
TAACGTATGCATTATGGTCAATGGCCAAAAAGTTAATGACTATGCCATCTCCAACGATATGGTAGGCTTCAATCAGCTGCTGGGTGACCTTAAGCAGGTTACTAAACCGCAGATTATATTTGAAGCAACTGGCGTCTATTCCAGAAGACTCCAGGCGTTCTTGGACATGCACGAATTGCGCTATGTCATGATGAATCCGCTAGAAGCCAAAAGAAAGACAAAGGATGACCTGCACCAG
>NZ_AZCR01000017.1 GCF_001433875.1 Lactobacillus delbrueckii subsp. delbrueckii DSM 20074 = JCM 1012 | reverse complement strand
CGAACACAGTAGTTAAGCTTCTTAACGCCGAAAGTAGTTGGTGGGAAACTGCCTGCGAGGATAGGAAGCTGCCGCGCGAATTAAGAGTCAGACGGAAGTCTGGCTCTTTTTGTTTTCTCTCTTTCTTCTTCTTACCAAGTAAAAAGCCCTCCATTTAGGAGGGCCTGAGAGCATATTAGGCATTAAGACTTTCGACCAGTTCATGAACCAGGTCGAGCTTACGCCACTGTCCTTCTTCGCTGATTAAATTGCTGGCTTCTGTTGAGGCAAAAACGTATTGGGTAGCAATGCAGATCTGCTTTGGATCAACGTGCTTATTGGCTTCCTCCAGGCGCTTAAGTAAGACTTCCTTGTCTTCCAACTCGTCTGACTGGGTGTTGACCAAGCCAAGCACGATCTTTTGCCCCTGCCGCTTTTCTAAAAGTGCGAAGTTACAGTATTTTTCATCATCGAATTCCATGAAGAAGCCGCTGAAGGGTAGCTGGAAGATGGTGTCGACCAAGCCATCATATTTGGCGTCATAGAATTTCTTTGACCGCAGGTTGCCCTGGCAGAAATGCAGGGTGATGTCCATGTCAGCTGGCTTAGAGGCTAGGATTTCCTTGGCAGTTTCAAAGAAAAACTGCCGTACTTCTTCCGAATCAAAGCCGACCTGGTGGATCTTATTTTTTAAATTAAAATTAGGGTAAGATTGAAAGAATAGAAATTGCTTTTTAGCCAGAAAATAGCCTACAATAGATTGACAGATAGTTAGCCGCAAAAAGCCGCCCAAGTCTTGGACAGTTGCAAATAGTATTTACTTTATCTAGATTGACATTTTCAGCTGGGCCGGGCTGAGGATTCTGCCTAAGCGCTCAGCTCCTTCATCGATCTGGCTGAGGCTAGAGCCGGTGAAGCTGACCCGGAGGCCGTTATTCTTGTCCCAGTTAGGATAGAAGCTAGCCGAAGGCACGTAGATGAGGTGCTCTTTTGGCACGGCTTCATTAAGCAAAAGCTGTCTGGTATCAATTTCATCGTCCAGTTCAACCCAGAAGAAGAAGCCGCCTTCCGGCTGGCTGATCTTGGCATCAGCTGGCAGGTAAGTCTTTAAGGCTTTAGCCATAGCATCCAGCTTGACCCGGTAGACCTGCTTCAACTGATCAATATGCTGGTCCAGGTCATTGTCTGCAAGGTAGGCAGCTACGGTACCAGCAGCTAAGTATGGCACTTCCAGGTCAGCTGACAATTTCAGGTTGACCAGCTGTTCCTTGATTTCCAGACCAGCTACCAGCCAGCCTAAACGGAAGGCTGGGGAAAGAATCTTAGAGAAGCTGGACAGGAAAATCACTCTGCCTTCCGTGTCAAAGCTCTTGATGCTTGGCAGGCTTTCCCCATGATAGCACAGGTCCCGGTAAGGGGTGTCTTCCAAGATGACGAAGTTGTAGCGGTTGGCCAAGTCAACCAGGCGCTGGCGCTTGGTCAGGGACATGGTGATCCCGGTTGGATTGTGGAAGTCTGGCACCGTGTAGAAGAGCTTGATTGCCGGGTGCTCTTTCAGCACTTCTTCAAAGTAGTCCAGGTTGACCCCGTCGTCTTCCAAAGGAATTTCATGGTAGACTGGTTCGTAATTGTCAAAAGCAGCCAGGGCGCCGACATAGCTTGGTGCTTCAACGGCCATTTCGTCGCCTGTCCCCAGGAAAAGCTTGGCCACCAGGTCGATCCCTTGCTGGCCGCCAGCCGTCAGCAGGATGTCATCAGCGTTAGCCTTGATTCCCTGCTGCCCTGCCCGGTTTGCCAGGTAGTCGCGCAAGTTGTCTGGCCCCTTAACGTCGTGGTATTGGAAGGAGTGGGCCTGTTCCTGGTCAACGGCCTTCTGGTAAGCAGCTTGCAAAGCCTGGCTTGGGAAGAGGCTTTCGTCCGGGCAGCCGCCCCCAAAGGAGATGTTGTCGGAAAAATTGCTTTCCGGGAAGAGCCCTTGTAGGCGGGATGGATTTTGAGTTTTGATTCTTTTGGCAAAAAGCTTGCTTAACATTTTTCTTTGCTCCTAAATTATATTGTCATTTCCGCGTTGACTATATTATAATTGCTGGAGTAAGAATAATAAAACTAAACTTTTTTGGTTTTAAGTGAAATATTTTCATGTTAGGAGGGGCAAATGCTGCCATTTCCATATCTAGTCTTCCAGACAGTGATCGACCAGGGAACCTTCAACAAGGCTGCCGCAGTCTTGAACGTGACCCCGTCGGCCATCAGCCACTCGGTCAACCAGCTGGAAACCGAACTGGGCTTTCCGGTCTTTGTTAGGTCAAGAAACGGGGTTAAACTGACCCCGGATGGGGAGAAAATCCTTCCCTTGATCCATGAAATCATCAATGACCAGAGCCGACTGGAGCAGGTCGCCCAGCAGATCCAGGGCCTGGACACCGGTTTGATCCGGATCGGGGCCTTCTCTTCGGCCTGCATCAACTGGCTGCCGCCTTTAATCCGGAATTTTGCTAAAAAGTACCCCCAGATCAAGATTTCCGTCCGCCAGGCTGGCTTCAGTGAAATTACCCAGGCTGTGAAAAGCGGCCAGCTGGACCTGGGCCTGACCATGCTGCCGGAAAATGAGCAGGGGATTAGCTGCGAAAAAATTCTGGAAGACGAAATCTACTGCATTGCCCCCAAAGACTTCCAGGTCAAAAACGGCCACAGCGTCAGTGAGGAAGACCTGGTCAACTGCAACTTTATCCTCCAGCAAAGCGACTACGACCTGGATACCAAGGCCGCGCTTGACCACTACTCAATTAAGTCAACGGCTATTCGCTTTTCTATCGACGACCAGTCAATCGTGGCTATGGTGGAAGCGGGCCTGGGGCTGGGGATCCTGCCGGCTTTGGCCCTGCAGAAGATGCAGGGGGAAGTCAGAATCCTGCCTTTCAGCACTCCCTTTTACCGGAAGATCGCCCTGGTAACCTCAAACCAGCAACGGCTGGCTCCTTCAAGCAGGCAGATGATCAAGAACGTACATGAACTGATCAGACGCCAGTATCCGGGCGGGCGCTTGACGATGGAAGCGGAAAGCGCATAGAATGCATGCAGTCTGTATAAATAGTATAATGAAATTGTTAAAATCTGTTGTCATATCCTCTAATCTCTTGCTATAATATACAGAGTAAAAATAAATGAGACTACAAAGCGTTTTGTCACACTCCATGAGATTAGTAGGAAGCATAAACTAAAATTTGCATCAGCGATGGGTCAAGCGGGCGCTGAGTAATTTTTATTCAATTTTTTAGACATAGGAAATAAAGAAGGTATTTTATGAACGGTAAACAACTTGTTGCAGAAGCTTTACAGGCGGTTTTGCCTGACTGGTCACTGGATGACATTGATGTCAAGATTGAACGGCCAAAGGACGAAAAGCTGGGGGATTACGCTTTTCCAACCTTTACTTTAGCCAAGACCATGCGCAAGGCGCCAAACCTGATCGCGGCTGAACTGGCTGAGAAGATCGACCAAGGCAGCTTTGAAAAGGTGGAAGCAGTTGGCCCATACATCAACTTCTTCCTGGACAAGAGCCAGACCGGGGCGGCCATCTTGCAGGAAATCCTGGCTGACCCTGAAAACTACGGTGCCCGTGACCTGGGCCACGGCCGGAACGTTTTAACTGAATACTCATCACCTAACATTGCCAAGCCAATGGGAATGGGTCACCTGCGGTCAACCATGATCGGTGAAGCTATTGCCCGCATTCTGGCCAAGGAAGGCTTCAAGCCGATCAGAATCGATTACCTGGGTGACTGGGGCACCCAATTCGGGAAGATGATAGCTGCCTACAAGATGTGGGGCAACGACGCCGACATCGAAAAGGACCCAATCAACACCCTTTTGTCTTACTATGTCCGAATCAACCGGGAAGCTGAAGAACACCCGGAATACGATGAAGAGGGCCGGGAATGGTTTTCTAAGCTGGAACACGGCGATGAAGAAGCCAAGCGCTTGTGGAGCTGGTTCAGAGAAGTTTCCCTGGAACGGTTCAAGAAGGTTTATAACATGCTGGACGTTCACTTCGACTCCTTCACTGGTGAAGCCTTCAGTGCCCAAATGATGGATGAACCAATCCAAATCCTGCGGGAAAAGGGTCTCTTGGTTAAGAGCCAAGGTGCTGAAATCGTCGACCTTGAAAAGTACAACCTGCCGCCTTTGATGGTTATCAAGAGTAACGGGACTTCAACTTACATCACCCGTGACCTAGCAACTGCCATGTACCGGAAGAAGACTTATGGCTTCTACAAGTCCATCTACGTTGTCGGCCAGGAACAGGAAGTCTACTTCCAGCAGCTGCGTGCCTGCTTGAAGGAAATGGGCTTTGACTGGGCTGACGACATTGTTCACATCAGCTTCGGTCTGATGAGCATCAACGGCCAGAAGATGTCTACCAGAAAGGGTAACGTCGTTAACCTGGAAGACGTTTTGAACGAATCAGTTGACCTGGCCCGCAAGCAGATTTCTGAAAAGAACGTGGGCTTGAAGAACGCTGACGAAGTTGCCAAGCAAGTCGGTATCGGAGCGGTTGTCTTCCACGACTTGAAGAACTACCGCCGCAACCCAGTCGACTTCAACCTGGAAGAAGTCGTTAAGTTCGAAGGTGAAACCGGCCCTTACGTGCAATATTCCCGGGCCCGTGGCGAAAGCCTCTTGAGAAAGAGCGGCATTACCGACTTCTCAGACGCTGACTTGACCAAGATCGGTGCTGAAGAATGGGACCTGGTCTCCTTCATGGGCCGCTACGCCGACACCATCCAAAAGGCCATGGAAACCTACGACCCAAGCGCAATTGCCAAGTACGCCCTGGAATTGGCCAAGCGCTTCAACAAGTACTACGCTCACACCAGAATTTTGGTTGATGACGTTGACGAAGATGTCAAGAAGGCTCGTTTGGCCGTTGTCCAAGCGGTCAGCCATGTCATCAAGTCAGCCCTGGACTTGCTGGATGTCAAGGCACCAGACGAAATGTAGTTTTTCATTTTACATAAATGATATTAAATGCCTTGAACTTGCTTCAAGGCATTTTTTATTGGCTAATGTCAATGTTGTTTGGGATAATTGCAGAAAAAATTGATCGAAGAAAGTCGGATAATTCAAGAAGAATTAAATAACAGCTTTATTGAAATATAAAAGTGCGTTAAAATTAAAGGTATCTAAAACGCTTAAATATAATATTAAGGGGAAATAATTATGAATTACAAAGAAAGAAGACAGCTGATTTACGAACTGATTCAGACCAACAAGATTGAAACCCAGGAACAATTGCTGCTCTTGTTGCAAGCCCATGGCGCGAACGCGACCCAGGCTACTATTTCCCGGGACATTCGCGCCTTGCACATCAGCAAGGTGCCAGATGATGACGGCCGCAGCTACTACGTCAAGGCGCCATCAGCTGCTGTTAACCGGGAAAGGCAGCTGAAAGACGCGATCCGCGAACGGGTGGCAACTGTAACTGCCGTTCAGTTTACCGTTGTCATTCAAACCAGCATGAAATTGACTTACGCGCCAATTTTGGCAGGATTAATTGACGATATTGACAACGATGACGTGGTCGGCACGATCGCCGGGACTGATACTCTTTTGGTTATCTTGAAGGACGCTGAAGCAGCTGCCAGCTTCGCGGACTGGGCACAAGCCATCGTTAAGGAACGCAAAATCTACTAAGGCGAGCGATAATGGCAAGAATTTCGGTCTATATGACTGGCGGCATAGCTGCCTATAAGGCCGTGAGCGTTGTCCGGGGCCTGCAGAAGGCGGGCCATGAAGTCCGGGTAGCGATGACGGCCAAGAGTGAACGTTTTGTTGGTCCGGCAACTTTGGCGGCCTTAACGAAATGGCCGGTTTTAGACGACTTGTTCAGTCCAGGCCGGCAGGCGGAAATCGCCCATATCGACTTGGCTGACTGGAGCCAGCTGGCCCTGGTCGTGCCGGCTGATGCCAATATCTTGGCCAAGCTGGCCCAGGGGATCGGGGATGATGCCGTTTCAACCACCCTTTTGGCCTTACACTGCCCGCGCTTGATCGTGCCGGCAATGAATAGCCATATGTGGGAAAATCCTGCTGTACAGCGCAATCTCCGCTTGTTAAAGGAGGGCGGCGACCGGATCATGGAACCGGCCGTGGGCCGACTGGCTGAAGGCTATGCCGGCAAGGGCCGGATGCCGGAAGCTGAAGAGATCCTGGCCTGGGTTAATGACCAGCTTGACTTGCCAGCCAAAGGCAAGCGAATCGTCGTCACTGCGGGGGGCAACCTGGAAGCTATTGACCCGGTCCGCTTTATCGGCAACCGGTCAAGCGGCAAGATGGGCTTCCGCTTGGCAGAGGCCGCGGCCAAAAGAGGGGCCGAGGTGGACTTGATTTACGGCAACGTCTCAGTTTCCCTGCCAAGGGATGCCCGGATTCACCTCCATCCCGCCCTGTCGGCCCAGGCCATGCTGGAGAAGCTGGAAGAACTTTTCCCGGCTGCTGATGCCCTGTTGATGGCGGCAGCCGTCAGCGACTGGCGGCCAAAGGAAGCCGCTGACCACAAGCTAAAGAAGCAGGCCGGGGTAGAGGAAATAACCCTGCAGCTGGTCAAGAATCCGGACCTGTTAAAGACAATGGCCCAAAAGAAAAGGCCGGACCAAGTGGTCATCGGCTTTGCGGCTGAAACTAATGACCTTCTGGCCAATGCCAGCCGGAAGCTGGCAGAGAAAGGCGCTGACTTGATCGTGGCCAATGACGTCAGCGGGGATGCCTTTGGCGGCGACGAGGACCAGGTAACGATCCTGGAACAAGGCAAGGAGCTGGACCCTTGGCCGCGGATGAGCAAGCAGGCCGTGGCTGACCGCTTGCTCGAACTGACTTTGGCTAGGCTGGCAGAAAAGAAGAATTAAAAGAAATGAAGTAAGAGGCCTTTTACCTGGTGAAAGACCTTTTATTTTTTTCTGAAACTTTTGCTAAATGAACCGCTTTCACTATACTAAGGGTAAGAGTTTCGCGAAAAAGATTGGAAGACGAATAATGAAGAAAATTGATGCCCACCTGCACCTGGTGCGGGACCTGGCTAGCTACAAGGGAAATGGCCGCAGCAATGCCTTGGGAAATGGCCTGGTTGTCTGGGATAGCGGCATTAAGCCCCGCCTCTCGCCGGCTGGGGTGATGACGCTTTTCGAGCAGACGCCGCCAGGAAAGTAATGGAAGACCATGATGTGGCCAAGGGCGTCCTTTTGCAGGGAAGCCTGTATGGCTTTCAAAATTATTACAGCTGGCAGGCAGCCAAGGCCGCCCCGGACCGCTTTGCCCCGGCTTTTTCCGTTGATCCCTTTGCCAGTGAAGCGGAAAAAATCGTCAAGCGCCATGTTGAAGACCTGGGCTTTCGGGCTTTGAAACTGGAAGTCAGCCAGGCCGGCGGCCTTATGGGCTACCATTTGTCTTTTGACTTGGCAGAAGACGACCGCTTGGGCAAAATTTTGGACTATCTCAGTTCTTACCCAGTCTTCGCGGTGGCCGTGGACTACGGCGACAGCAACCAGGCCAGCCACCAGCCCCGGTCCTTGGCCCGGCTGGCTAAGCGTTATCCAGATTTGGACTTTGTCCTCTGCCATTTGTCTTTCCCAAAGCCTGGCAAGTTGGACTTGCTGGAAAAAGAACTGGCTCTTTTTGCTCCTTTGCCGAATATCAGCTTTGACCTGGCCGCCCTGCAAGACATCGCGGATGAGCAGACTTATCCTTACCACTTCTGCCAGGAAGCGGTGGGCCTGGCCAAGGAAATCGTGGGGGCCAAAAGGCTCTTATGGGGCAGCGACGCGCCCTGGTCAGCCACTTTCAATGATTACGGCCAGCTTTATTCCTGGCTGGAAGACGCAGGGATTTTTTCAGAAGCGAAATTGGCTGATGTTTATTATGGCAACGCGAAAAGAATTTATTTCAAGGCAGACCACGTGGCGGCTTTAAAGGCCAGCCGCGATCCGCTGTTTGAGGGAGATGCTTAAGATGGAAAATGCAAAAGTTTTGGTGGCGGGCCTGGCGGTCAAGCAGCTGCCCGAATTGGAAAAAGTATGTGAAGTGACCTTTGCTCCGGCAGGTGCCGGCAAGGACTGGTACCTGGCTAACCTAGGGGATTTTGATGCCTTGATCACCGGCAAGCTGCCAGTTGACCAGGAACTTTTGGACGCGGGCAAAAAGCTCAAGATCGTTTCCGCGACCGGAGTTGGCTATGACCATATCGACGTGGACTATGCCAGCAGCCAGGGGATCATCGTCTCCAACTGCCCGGCCAGCGTCATGCAGCCGACGGCGGAAATGGCCTTTACCCTCCTTTTGGCTCTCAGCCGGAAATTGGCCCTCTACAATCAAGAGATGCGGCAAGGGAACTTTTTGGACACAGGCTTGCTCGAAAACCAGGGGCAGAGCCCGGTCGGCAAGACCCTGGGCATCTTCGGCATGGGGAGAATCGGCAAGACCCTGGCCAGCTATGCCCGGACCTTCGGGATGAATATTCTCTACCACAACCGCCACCAATTGCCGGAAAATGAAGAGCGGGCCCTGGGAGTCAGCTACGTGCCCTTTGCCGACCTGCTCAGCCAGGCCGACTATGTCAGCTTGAACGCTCCGGCCACGGCGGAAACCTACCACGTGATTGATGAAGCAGCCTTGAGCATGATGCAGCCGACGGCCTTTTTGATCAATACTTCCCGGGGCAGCCTGGTCGATGAAGCGGCGCTTTTGCGGGCCTTAAAGGGCAAGCGGATTGCCGGGGCGGGCCTGGACGTGTTTGAAGAAGAACCGGACTTCAACAAGGAATTCTGCCAGATGGACAATGTGATTTTGACCCCGCATGCCGGCAGCGCTACCCGTGAGTCCCGGCGCAACGTCTTGAAAGAAGCCAGCCACAATATTGTCTCCTTCCTGGTCGACGGAGTGCCGGTCAACCGGGTCAACTAAAAGATGCTTTTGCATCTTTTTCGTTATCATTAAGTGTTAGCTACTGTAAAGCGAATTAAAGGGGGTAGAGAGCTTGCTTGATCCACAGCAGGTCTTAAAGAAGTATTTTGGCTATGACAGTTTCCGGCCGGGCCAAAGTGAAATTATTGAAAAAGTTTTCCAGGAAAAAAATGTCCTGGCAGTCATGCCGACCGGGGGCGGGAAGTCGCTTTGCTACCAGATCCCGGCCTTGATGATTCCCGGTACGACTGTGGTGATCTCACCCTTGATCTCCTTGATGAAGGATCAGGTTGACAGCCTGCGCGAGTACGGGATACCGGCCGCGGCACTTAACAGCTCCACAGCCCAGGAAGACGTCAATCCCATCTTAAGAGCCTGCTATGAAGGGAAAATCAAGCTGCTCTACGTGACGCCGGAACGGATGGAGATGGACTATTTCCGCTACCAGCTCAACTTTTTGGAGGTCAACCTGGTCGCCATCGATGAAGCCCACTGCATTTCCCAGTGGGGGCATGACTTCCGGCCGGCCTACCGGAAGCTAAAGGACGGGATCAATGCCCTCCATACCCATCCCAATGTTCTGGCCCTCACAGCTACGGCCACTAAGGCGGTCAGAGAGGACATCGGCCAGCAGCTGGACATTTCCGAGGAGAATTTCGTCATCACCAGTTTTGAAAGAAAAAATCTCCACTTCAAGCTGGTCAACGCGCCGAAAAACAGCCGGGCCTATATCGTCAACTACTTGAAGCAGCACCGGGGTGAGGCGGGCATTATTTATTCCAACACCCGGAAAAAGGTGGAGGGGCTGACCGAATTTTTGCGCCGGAAGGGCTTTAACGTTGCCGCCTACCACGCGGGGATGTCCAATGAGGAACGGGCCCAGGTCCAAGACGACTTCCAGTATGACAGGATTCCCTTGATCGTGGCTACGAATGCTTTTGGCATGGGGATCGACAAGAGCAATGTCCGCTTTGTCCTGCATGCAAACAGCGCCAAAAACCTGGAGGCCTATTACCAGGAAGCCGGCCGGGCGGGCCGTGACGGTCTGGAGAGTGAGGCCGTGATGCTTTTTCACCCCAGTGATCTTCGCCAGTTCCGCTGGTTTATCGACAATTCTGAAGCTGATGAGTCCTACCGGCAGGTCCAGTACCAAAAGCTGCAGACGATCAGCGACTATGCCAATACAGACGAGTGCCTGCAGCAATTTATCGTCCGCTACTTTGGCCAGGACTGCCCGCCCTGCGGCAAGTGCAGCAACTGCTTAAACAGCGGCGACTTCCAGGACGTGACGGCCGAAGCCCAGGCTATTATCGGCATGGTCTATGACTTAGACGGCCGCTATGGCAAAAAAATCGTTGCCCAGGCCGTGACTGGGTCCAAAGTCAAGAAGATCAGTGAGATCAGGGCTGATGAGTGTGTCCACTACGGCCTGCTCAAGGGGAAAAAGCAGGCTGATGTAAGCAGCCTGGTCGACTACTTGGTTTCAAAGGGCTACCTGCAGCTGGTGGGGGACCGCTATCCCTTGGTCCATGTAACCAACCGGGGCTGGGACGTTTTGGACGGCAAGGCCAGAGTCAAAAGGCGCCAGGAAGTCAAAAGCGAGCAGCTTGCTGAAACAGGCGGTGACCAGGTCCTCTTTGAAGAGCTCAGAAAGGCCCGCCGGATCCTGGCCCAAAAGCGGGGAGTGCCGCCATTTGTCATCTTTTCCGACTTGTCTTTGCGGGATATGGCAGCCAGGAAACCGCAAACGCCGGAAGAGCTGCTCCAGTGCAGCGGGGTCGGGGATGCCAAACTGGCCAACTATGGAAAGGCCATGCTAGCCGTAATAAAAAAATATGGATAAAAAACCTTCAGAAGGAAATCTTCTGAAGGTTTTAATCGTTATTACTGCTTTATTTTTTAGAAAAGCTTGGCCTTTTCGCACAGGTCGTCAAAGCGTTCCCAGAACTTGTCGTAGTTAGCGGAAGTAACCAGGGTAATTGGCCGGCCATTTTCAGTTTCAAAGAAGCGGGCAGCCCGGTCGCCGTCAGTGTAGACGTCAGACTTGGTGTCACGGGTCGTGGCGATTTCCGGGTAAAGGGCGCTCATGGTGGTCAAAACGTCCCAGAGGTAGTAAGTTGAGTCGACTTCAAAGGAGTTGACCAGGGCGTAGACATAGCCCAGGAATTCAAAGGCCGGGTACTTGCGGTTGGATGCAAAGTGCTGGCGCATTTCATCGGTCAAAGGCAGTTCTTCGGTTGATTCCAGGCCGACCTGCTGGATCTTGATCTTGGAGTCCCAGACCGTCTTGCAGGCTTCCGGGTCCCACCAGGCATTCCATTCCTGGGTCCCGTCAGCGCATGGGGCATAAACGTTACCGTGGGCGTTCAAAGACCCGCCCATCCAGTAAAGTTCCTCGATCTTGTCTTGGATGCTTGGGTCAATTTCCAGGGCCCGGGCCAAGTCAGTAAGCGGACCGGTAAAGACCAGGGTAACCGGGCCGTCAGCAGCATGGATCTTGTCTATCATGTCCAGGTGGGCCGGCTTTGCGGCAACTGGCGTTTTAACCATGCCTTTTTCATTCAAGATCGGGAAGTGGTCCACGGAAAAAGCTGACACTCTCCAGGCTTCCGGGAACTGGTGGACTGCCCGGGAGTCGGACTTGGCCACTTCCAGCTTGTCGCCGCGCTGGTTGAAGCGGTCGATCAGCTTCCGGGAAGCGGAAACGCCTGGTTCAACGTAGCCGTCGGCGTCGGTTACCCCGACCCCGATCAGCTTGATGCCTGGTGCCAAAAGCATGAGCAAAAGTGAAGTAAAGTCATCCATGTTGCTGTCATGGTTCAAGTAGAAGTTCTTCATGAAATCTTGCCTTCCTAAATCCTATAGTCTTAACAATATTATTATACGTGATGCAGGGACAAAAGACAGCCATTTTCCGAGGAAAAAGTTTATTTTGGACTAAAAGTAGAACAAGACTAGCTATAAAAGGATTATTGTTAAGAGGACCTTATTTTGTCCCGGTTTGGTCATGGAAAATCATTAAAATATTTTTGCGATTATAGGCGGATCGGTGTTAGAATAATACTTTTCGTGATAAAATCGTACGGTAAATGAATCGCGGGGAGGCAGACATGGCGAGTCAATTGATTGAAAACAAATTGAAATTGCTGCCGGAAAAGGCCGGCTGTTATCTGATGAAGGACGTCAAAGGTAAGGTCATCTATGTTGGCAAGTCCAAAAACTTGAAAAACCGGGTCCGGTCCTACTTCAAGAGCAGCCAGGAGGGCCGCCGGGCCGAGCTGGTCAAGAATATTGCCGATTATGACATCATTGTGGTGGATTCTGACAAGGAAGCCTTTTTGCTGGAAGTCACCCTAATCAAAAAGTACCAGCCTTATTACAATGTGGCTCTGAAGTCGGGGACGGGCTATCCCTATATCGAAATCACGAATGAGAAAAATCCCCAGACCCGCTTGACCTCGATCGTCTACAAGGACAAGGGCTACTATTTTGGCCCTTACCCCAACGTCTACGCGGCCAGTGCGACTTTAAAATTCATCCAGAAGGTCTTCCCTTTACGCCGCTGCAGCGGCTACACCGGCCGGCCCTGCCTTTACACTACCATATGGGCCAGTGCCTGGGCAGCTGCTTTAAGGAAGTGCCGCAAAGCGAATATGACGAGCAGATCAAGAAGATCAAGCGCTTTTTGAACGGGGACATCCAGGAAGTCAAGAAAGACTTGACCAATAAGATGCTGCAAGCTTCAGCTGACCTGGAATTTGAAAGAGCCGGGGAACTCCGGGACCAGCTCAAGTATATTGAAGAAACGGTTGAAAAGCAGAAGATCATCTCTAATGACCATACCCAAAGAGACATCTTCAACTATTACGTGGACCGGTCCTGGATTTCCATCCAGGTCTTCTTTTTGCGGCAGGCCAAGCTCTTGCGGCGGGAGTCGCACATGTTCCCTTTGACTGATGAAACTGACCCAGAAGACGAATTCATGTCCTTTATTGCCCAGTTCTACGCCCAAAAGAATCGGGTCAAGCCAAGGGAAGTCCTGGTGCCAAAAGGCATCGACCAGGATGAACTGGCCGCGGCTATCGGTATTAAGGTCCGGACCCCGCAAAGGGGGCAGAAGGCTTCTTTGATGGAGATGGCCCGGGAAAATGCCCAGCTGAAGCTGGATGACAAATTCCGCCTGCTGGAGCTCGGCCAGCGCAAGACTAAAGGGGCCCAGGAAGAAATTTTCAAGGCCCTGGGTCTGCCTTACGGGTCATACATTGAAAGTTTTGACCACTCCCATATTCAGGGGGCAGACCCAGTTTCGGCCCTGGTTGTCTTTAAAGACGGAGAACCCTTTAAGACCGGCTACCGGAAGTTCAAGCTGAAGGGGGAAGTTGAGCACCAAAACAGCGCCGATGAAGTCGGCAACACCCGGGAAGTCGTCCGTCGCCGCTACAGCCGGCTGTTAAAAGAGCATGAAAGAATGCCGGACCTGATCTTGATGGACGGGGGACAGATCCAGGTGGAAGCCTGCGAGGACGTCTTAAGAAATGAGCTGAATCTGGATATTCCGGTAGCGGGGATGGTTAAAGATGACAAGCACCGGACCAACCACCTCTTGTACGGTGACCCGTTTAAGGGCCAGCCTTTCAAGCTGATTCCAATGGATCCGAAGTCAGAAGGCTTTTACTTAATGACCCGGATTCAAGATGAGGTCCACCGCTTTGCCATCACCTTCCACCGGCAGACCCATGCAAAAAACTCCCTGGTCAGCCGGCTGGACTCGATCAAAGGTATCGGGCCGAAGAGCCGGACCAAGCTTTTGCGGGAATTTGGCTCTTTAAAGAAGATCAAGGAAGCTTCTATTGATGATCTGCGCAAGGCGGGACTGACTTTAACCCAGGCGCAGGCAGTCAAAATTTCCCTTTAGCTATTGGGCAAAATAGCTTATGATTAAATGGTAACAATTAACGAAAGAAAGAAAAGGTAAAAACAAGAATGCCAACTCCTTCAACATTTGTTGATCAAACTAAAATTGAAGTCCAAGCCGGAAAGGGCGGGGACGGCATGGTGGCCTTCCGCCATGAAAAATTCATGCCTAACGGGGGACCAGCTGGCGGTGACGGCGGCCGGGGCGGGTCCATTATCTTCGTGGCCGATAACGGCCTCAGAACCTTGATGGATTTCCGCTACCGGCGCAAGTTCAAGGCTGAGCCGGGCGAAAACGGCCGCATAAAGGCCCAATATGGCAAGGCAGCCAAAGACCTGTACCTGAAGGTGCCGGTCGGCACGACCGTTTATGACTTTTTCACCGGTGAAGAAATCGGTGACTTGGTTGAAAATGGCCAGGAACTGGTCGTCGCTAAAGGCGGCCGGGGCGGCCGGGGCAACATCCACTTTGCCACCAGCGTCAACACGGCGCCGGAAATCGCTGAAAACGGGGAACCGGGTGAATTCCGGACCCTGCGTTTGGAATTAAAGGTCCTGGCTGACGTCGGTTTGGTCGGCTTCCCGTCTGTCGGCAAGTCAACCCTTTTGTCAGTCGTCACCAGTGCCAAGCCAAAGATCGCGGCTTATCAGTTTACGACTTTGAAGCCAAATCTAGGCATGGTCCTTTTGCCAGACGGCCGGGACTTCTCCATGGCCGACCTGCCGGGCCTGATCAAGGGGGCCAGCCAGGGGGTAGGGCTGGGGATCCAGTTCCTGCGCCACGTGGAGAGAACCAAGGTTATCCTGCATATGGTGTCCATGGACCCGGACAACGGCCGGGATGCATACGAGGACTATGAGACCATTTTGCATGAACTGGCCTCATACACGGAAGATGACCTTTCCAGCAAGCGGGAAATCATCGTGGCCAGCCAGATGGATATTCCAGGCGCCGATGAGAAACTGGCCCAGTTTAAGAAGGACCTGGCCGCGCATGGGGTTGACCAGGAAGTTTACGAACTCTCCAGCGTTACCCACCAGGGCGTTGACCGCTTGATGAGTCGGGCGGCTGACCTGGTCAGCGAGGTTGAAGCCCAAGAGGCTGAAGCTGCCGTTAAGCCCAAGGAAGAGGTCAAGACTAAGACCTACAAGTACCACCGGCCTGAAAAGATGGAATTCACGGTTGAAAAGCTGGCTGACCACGAATTTGAAATTCACGGTGAGCAGCTTGAACGCCTGGTAGCCATGACCAACCTGGACCACCAGGACGGGATCATGCGCCTGGCCCGCCGCTTGAAGAAGATGGGTGTCGATGATGAACTGCGGGCGCAAGGCGCTGTCGATGGAGACGACGTTTACATTGGCGACTTCAGCTTTGAATTCGTGCAATAAGGGATAGATTGCAAAAATAGAATAGAGAAACGAAAGTTAGAAAATTGAAAAAATGAAGAAACGATACATTACTGGCTATGCTGGCTTGCGGGCCCTGGCCGTAATCGGGGTAATTTTGTATCACCTGGATCCGGACCACTTTGGCGGAGGTTACCTGGGCGTGCCGGTTTTTCTGGTTTTGACTGGTTATCTGATAACCGACCAGATTATGGCTGCCTACCGCAATCAGGGCTATTTTGACATCAAGTCCTTTTACCAGCGCCGCTTCAGGCGTCTTTATCCCCCGCTGATCGCCATGCTCTGGCTGACCAGCGCATATATCGTGCTCTTTCAGCGCAACCTTTTAAACAAGCTTTACCAGATTGTCGCCAGCAACTTGCTGGGGGTATATAACTGGTGGCAGATATTCAACGGGCAGAGTTACTTTGAGCGTTTTGCCAATAATGAATCGCCTTTTACCCACTTGTGGACGATGGCGATTGACTGGCAGTTCTACCTGCTCTGGCCGCTGGTGATGGCCCTCTTGGTCAAATTTGCCAAAAAGCGGCGGAATATCTTCTGGGTTCTGGTGGGTCTGTCGGTCTTGTCCGCTCTGGAAATGGCCCTGCTTTTCCGGCCGGGCCAGTATACAAGCCGGATTTACTACGGGACTGACACCCGCTTCTTCTCTTTGGGCCTGGGCAGCGCCATGGCAGTTCTCTGGCCTTTTGAAGAGCTGGACAACCGCTTTACCCAAAAAGACGGGGTGATTCTCAACTGGACGGGGCTGGCGACCCTGTTTGGGATGCTTTTGCTCATGTTCTCGCCTTTGATGAACGCTCGGACCGCTTTCCCATATTATGGTGGGATGTTCATCTTCAGCTTCTTCGTGACGGTTTTCGCGGCGGTAATCGCAGCTCCGGTCGGAATCTGGAACCGGCTGATGACCAACCCGGTCTTTAACTGGCTGGGGTCAAGAAGTTATGAAATCTACCTCTACCAGTTCCCGGTCATGATCTTTTTCGAAAGCCGGGTCAGCGACCTGGCCGACCATGTGACTCTTTACCGGGTGATCGAGATTGTCTTGATCCTCTTGATCAGTGAAATTACTTACCGTCTTTTTGAAAAAAGACGCTACACCAGCGAAGGCATCCGCTACAACTTGACCAAGCTTTTTCAGTGGCCAGTCAAGTTGTCCAAAAACTGGCTGAAGACGGCGGCCTTCTTCCTGGTCTTTTTGATCGGCAGCAGCGGGATCATCTTCTCCCCGCTGGCCAAAGCTGACAACAAGGATGGGGCTTTGATCAAGACGATCAATGACAACTCCAAGCAGCAGGCTGAGATGAACAAGAAGGCCCTGGAATTGATCAAGAGCTCGCGAAAAGCGGCTAAGAAGTCATCCAGCAAGAAGAGCAAGCAGACTTCCAAGGCCAAGACCAAGTCAAAAACGACTAAGTCTAAGAGCGGCGGAAAAAAGGTCAACCAGGAATTTGAGAAGTACGGGATCAGCCAGGCTGACTTGCAAGCCGCGCAAAAGCTGCAGGTGACGGCCATTGGCGACTCGGTCATGGCTTCTTCAAGTGACATCTTGCACCAGCTTTTGCCGCACGCCGTGATCGACGCCACGGTTTCCCGGCAGGCCGACGTGGCCCCCCAGCTGCTGCAGTCTTATGCCCAAAAAGGTGAGCTGCAGGACAATGTCTTGATTGGCCTGGGGACCAACGGGCCTTTTACTGATGACGAAGTCAAGCAAATCATGCAGATTGTCGGGCCGAAGCGCCAGCTCTTTTGGATCAACGTCGTCGTGCCAACCAGGTCCTGGCAAAACCAGGTCAACCAGCAGCTGCAGACCTTGACCAAGAAGTACAAGAACTTGACCGTCATTGACTGGTACGGCTACGCCCACAGCCAGTCCAGCTGGTTTTACGACGACAAGACCCACCCGAATAATGTGGGGCAAAACTACTACAGCACCTATATCGTCAAAGAAATGGTCCGCGCCAGCGGATCGAATTAGCCTTTTTATATTTGTTTGGAAAAGAATGGGAGTTAAATGGAACTGGAATTTCTTGGCACCTGCTCGGGCCAGCCGTCAAAGCTGCGGAACGTCTCGAGCCTGGCTTTAAAACTATTGGATGAGCTGAACGAGATTTGGCTCTTTGACTGCGGGGAAGCAACCCAGCACCAGATTCTGCGCACCAATATCCGCCTGCGCAAAATCACGAAGATTTTTATCTCGCACAATCACGGCGACCACATTTTCGGTCTGCCGGGCCTCTTGTCAACCAGGTCCTTTCAAGGCGACGTCGGCCCCTTGACCATTTACGGGGCAGCAGGGATTGAACAGTTCGTCAAGACCTCTCTCAGGATTTCAAAAGCGAAGATTTCTTATCCAATCAAATTCGTCACCCTGGAAGAAGGCGGCAAGATCGTCAGTGAGCGGGGCTTTGAGGTTTATACTGAAAAGCTGGACCACCGGATCGACAGCTGGGGCTTCCGGGTGGTTGAAGCTGATAAGGCCGGTGAGCTTTTGATGGACAAGTTGGCGGAATTTAAAGTGCCAAACGGCCCGCTCCTTGGTAAACTAAAGAGGGGTGAGCAGGTTGAACTGGCTGACGGCACGGTGTTGAACGGCAAAGATTTCTTAGGCCCGGTCAAGAAGGGGCGGGTAGTGACCGTGATTTACGACACCCGGTCAACGCCATCAATCCGCCGCCTGGCTGACCATGCTGATGTCTTGGTCCATGAAGCGACCTTTGACGCCAGCGAAGGTAAGCTGGCCAGGGACTATTACCACTCAACGTGTACACAAGCCGCTGAGACGGCTAGCGCCTGCCATGTCGGGCATTTATACCTGACTCATGTTTCGGCCCGCTACGTGGGCCCTCTGGCCAGCCAGATGGTCAAACAGGCGCGGGAGATCTTCCCGGCCACGACTTTGGCCAAGGACCTGGACAAGTTCGTAGTTCCAATGAAAGGTTAACGTGATAAAGATGAGTGATTCATTACGCAATAAAGTTGTAGTTATTACCGGGGCCAGCAGCGGGATCGGCCGGTCAATTGCCCTGGAAAGCGCCAGCCGGGGCGCCACGGTTGTTTTGCTGGCCCGCCGCCTGGACAAGCTGGAGGAAATCGCTGCTGAAGCCCGGGAATTGTCTGCTTCAGCAGCTTTCGCCGTCAAGGCTGACCTGGGCCTGGCCAGCGACATCGAAGCGGCTTTTGCCGAAGTTAAGGAAAAGGTCAAGCACATCGACTACCTGGTCAACGCGGCTGGTTTCGGCAAGTTTGAGGAATTCATGGAAGCTGACATGCAAGATGCCACGGAAATGTTCCAAGTTGACGTCCTGGGCTTGATGTACATGACCCGGCTTTTTGGCCGCCTGATGCTGGAGCAGGGCAGCGGGCAGATCATCAACTTTGGCTCCATGGCCGGTAAGGTGCCGACGACCAAGTCAGCGGCTTACAGCGCCGCCAAGGCAGCCGTAATCCAGTTCTCCAACGTTCTGCGCCTTGAACTCAAGCCTTTTGGCGTCAAGGTCATGACCGTCAACCCGGGTCCGGTTTACACCAACTTCTTCAACATTGCCGATGCAAGCGGCCAGTACGTCAAGAATGTCCAGGCCTTCATGCTTGACCCGGACGACGTTGCCTGGGAAGTAGTCCACTACTTCGGTTCAAACAAGCGTGAGCTCAACCTCCCGGTCAGCCTGGCGGCTTTGGCCAAATTGTACAACTTGTTCCCGGGGATCGGGGACAAATTGTCGCTTGAATTTGCCTCCCGCAAATAAATAAAGTAAGGTTTTTCTTGATTTATTTGCCAGGCAATAGTATTATTTAGTTACTTGAGTATTTAGGTCACCGACTTGATACTGTGATATTACAATAAAGGAGATCAGTTACAAATGGCAGTTCCTGCAAGACATACTTCTAAGCAAAAGAAACGGTCACGTCGCGCTCACTTGAAGCTCAGCGTGCCAGCAATGCACTACGACGCAACTACTGGTGAATACCGTTTGAGCCACCGTGTTTCCCCTAAGGGTTACTACAAGGGTCGTCAAGTAGTCAGCGAAAACAGCGCTAGCGATAACGACTAATTTTAAAGGCACCTGTTTTTCTGGTGTCTTTTTTTATGCCAAAAATTAGGATTGAGGAATTCGAAGAATGAAACTGGTTTTTTTACATTCAAGCGACACCCACGGCTACTTGTTGCCAACTGACTACCAGAGCACGGGCGGCTACGACGCTCCTTACGGCCTCAGCAGGGTAGCCAGCGCTATCAAGGCGGAGAAGGCCAAGTGGGGGGCAGACCACGTCATCGTGACTGATGCCGGCGACTGCCTGCAGGGGTCTCCTTTGGCTGCTTACACCCATGGCAGCAAGAATCTGGACAACCTGGCCCGCTTTACTGCTGCTTACAACGCGGTAGGCTACGACGTCCGCTGCCTGGGCAACCATGACTTTAACTTTGGCCAGGAATACATGGCCTACTATGTGGACAACAACAAGGCTCCATTCGTTAACTGCAATATTTTGGATACCGAAACCCAGGTGCCGACTCTGGGCCGGGACTACGTAATCCTGGAAAGAAGCGGGGTCAAGGTTGGCGTTTTGGGGATTACCACCCAGTACATCCCTCACTGGGAAGCAGCTGACCGGATCAAGGGCCTGGCCTTTAAGTCTGCTTACGAACAGATCGCTCATTTTGCCAAGATCATCAAGCCACAAGTCGATGTCCTGGCTGTCCTTTACCACGGCGGCTTTGAAAGTGACATCGCCAGCGGGGAAGCAACTGAACCGCATAACGGGGAAAACGAAGGCTACCGGATTCTGACTGAGATCCCGGAAGTCGACGTCATGCTGACGGGCCACCAGCACCGGAGACTGAACATGATCAGCCCGTCCGGCAAGCCTTGCGTGCAGCCGGGCTACCGGGGCGAGGCGATTGCGGAAGTCGTTTTGGACCTGGAAAAGACGGAAGCAGGCTACAAGGTCAAAGAAGCGACCAGCGAATTGATCGACACAAAGGACTTTGCATCAGACCCGGAAGTTGAAGAAATCGTTAAGCCGCTTGATCTAGCCACCCAGAAATGGCTTGACCAGCCAATTGCCCATCTGGACCAGCCAGCCCCGATTGAAGATGCCAACAAGGGCCGGATTGAAGGGGCACCTTTCATCAACCTGCTCCAGCAGATGCAGCTCTACTTCACCCACGCTGACCTTTCAGCCACGGCTGTGATGAATGACGTGGCCAAGGGTTTTGGCAAGACGGTAACCATGCGGGACATTCTTTTGAACTACCCATATGCCAACCAATTGGTCAGCGTCAAATTGACTGGTAAGCAGCTCCGTCACATTGTAGAGCACACGGCCAGCTTTTTGGAAAAAGACGAAAACGGCAAGATCCACTTTATCGACCGCTACCTCAAGCCAAAGCCGGAGCTTTACCACTTTGACGTCTTTTACCCACTGGAATACGAGGCTGACCTCTCCAAGCCGGTCGGCCAGCGTTTGACCAAGCTGAAGTTCAAGGGCCAGGATATTCAAGATGACCAGGTCTACCACCTGGCCGTCAACAACTACCGGGCCAACGGGGGCGGTTTCTACCCGGAATACAGCTTGGACAAGATCGAATTCTCCTTGGACAAGGACTATGTCCAGATGTTCAGCGAATACCTGACTCAAGGAGAGGTCAAGGTCGACACGAAGAAGTACTACCGCTTCTATTAGTGACGAATAACGAAGAAAAAGGCCGTTAGGCCTTTTTTTCATGCCTTTGTGGCATAATAAAAGCAGCGATTTAAGGAGGTGGAGTATGCCAGGAGAAAATGTGCGCGTGCAAGGGAAAGTGGTTAAGAGCCATTTGACTTCCTTCGTTTCAGCCGAAGAATTGCGGCAGGTGCAGGCAGCGGAAAAATTAGCCGGCCTGCCTGTCCACCAAAAGCCCTATGCTTTCGTGACCTTGAAAGACTGGGAGCTGGTTGCCGGCCATTTAGAAAAGAATTTGCCGGGAACAATTGTTTCTTTTGAGGCGGCCGAAGGGGTCCTGCCCTGGCTGGCCAAAGAAGAAAGCGGCAATCTCAAGCAGATTTTTGGCCAGGAAGTCCCGGCCGGGAAAGTGGTGACTTTGGCTCTCAGCCAAGCCGGGAGAAATGGCAATTGGCAATTGCAGCTGGATGGGGTGATCATGGCTGCCCAAAAGCCAAATGAAGCAAATAAAGCAGAAGAAGTAAAGGGAGTTAAAGGAGCTAAAGGAGCTAAAAAAGCAAAAGGAGCAAAAGAAAAGACTGAGTCTTTTGCCGGGAAAATGGTTGATGCCCAGGTTAAATTGGGCGGGCAGACTTTGCCCCTGCATGACTATCAGCTCTACAGCATGAACTTTATTATGGACCACCCTTACTGCGGGATTTTCCTGGATATCGGCTTGGGCAAGACCTTGACGACCCTGGCTGCCCTGGCTAAATTGCGGGAAGAGGGGATGAAGGGGCATATTTTGGTGATCGCCCCAAAGACCGTGGCTAAGTCGACCTGGCAAGATGAGATTGATAAGTGGAACTTGCCGTTTAAGACCCAGTCCTTTTTGACCGATGAAAAAGGCCGCCAGCTGACTCCAGCTGGCCGGCAAGAGCTCTATGAAGCTGCCGCGGCCAAGGCCGCCAAGGGTGACTGGCAGCTGTATTTTGCCAGCCGGGACCTGGTCAGCAAGCTGGTTGACCTGGGTCCCTGGCTTTTTAAAAACGTGGTAATCGATGAGTCCCAGTCCTTCAAGTCACCGGCTTCCCAGCGCTTCAAGGCCTTAAAGAGCGTGCGGGGGAGGATCCAGCGCCTGATTGAACTGACCGGGACCCCGGCGCCTAATTCCCTCCAGGACCTGTGGTCACAAATCTACCTCTTGGACCAGGGAGAGCGGCTGGGCAGGAGCATCACGGCCTACCGGCAGCAGTACTTTGAGCCGACCTTGCTGGTCAACAACCACCCGGTCAAGTGGCGGCTTTTGCCAGGAAGTGAGGAAAAAATCTACCGGGCCATCGACGATATTGTCATCTCCATGAAAAATACCCGGCTGAAATTGCCGGAACTGACAGAGAGCCTGGACTGGGTGGAAATGCCTCCAAGGGCCAAAAAGAGCTACCAGCAGCTGAAGAAAGACCAGGTCCTGGACCTGCCTGGCCAGGAGATTAGCGCCGAAAACGCGGCTGTCTTAGCCGGCCGCCTGCGGCAACTAGCCAGCGGTGCCATCTATGAAGAAGACGGGGAGCATTACCAGGAGATTTTTGATGAAAAAATAGAATGCTGCTTCTACTTAACCAGCAATACGGCTACGCCCAGCCTGGTCGCTTATTATTTCAAGTCAGACGCCTCCCGCCTTTTAGCCTTTTACCGGAAAAACGGGGTCAAGGCTGAGCTTTTTGACGGCTCGCCTGGCATGATCCGCCGCTGGAACAAGGGCAAGATCCCTGTCATGCTGGTCCAGCCGGCCAGCGCAGGGGCGGGCCTTAACCTGCAAGAAGGGGGCCACACCCTGATCTGGTTTACCCTGCCCTGGAGCCTGGAGCAGTACCAGCAGATGAATGGCCGCCTTTATCGGCAGGGACAGAAAAAGCCGGTCATCATTCACCATCTTTTGACGAAGGGAACGATTGACCGGCATGTATTAGACAGTTTGAAAAAGAAAGACCTCTCCCAGCAGGCCTTGCTAGCGGCGGTCAGGCGGACGCTTGCCTAGTCGTCCGGGCTGTATTTCTTGAAAAAGAAGGTCTTGAGCCAGGAGCAGTCGTTTTTCAGCTGCCAGTAGCTCCAGCAGCTGAAGAGGAGGCTGCTGGCCAGGTCGGCGATCAAGTCACCCATGGTGTCCAGTAAGGCCGCCCGGCCGGCAAGAGCCCGGCCCGCTGACAGGTAGCGCTGCAGGTTCATGGCGAAAAGACCGTCACAGGTAAACTCATAGCATTCCCAGAGGACCCCGCAGAAGACGGCAAAGGCCACCCCGTACAGGCACAAAAATCCGGCAGGTAAAAGCGAAGCCACTTGCTCAAAAGAGCCGGCAAAAGGACCAAGAGCAGGCCAGGCCCGGTCTCAAGGACCAGGAGCAGGCTACCGGACTTGCCTTGCGCTAATTGCCAGGCAGCAGTGAGCAGGGAAATAGCCATTGAAAGAACGACAAAGACAAAAGAAAATTTGAGTGCCAGACTTTGTTTGTGCATGGTAATGAACACCTAACTAATTATGAACAGAAATTTTTATTATTTTTTCTACATTTTAACAGATTTGCTTATGCTCGCAGCAGAATCTGCTGACTGAGTTATAATAAAGGCAGCAAGCAAAGCAAGAAACAAGATTGGAGGAAAAAGATGGATTTAGCAGAAATTCAAAAGCAGGCCAAGCAGGCCGTCAGTGAAATTGTCGAGGCATCCGGGATCAAGGCCGGCCAGTTTTTCGTGGTTGGCTGCTCTTCAAGCGAGGTCTTAGGTGAGGCGATCGGCACCAATACCAGCACTGATGTTGCTGAAGCCCTTTACCAGGGGATCAATGAAGTTTTGGCGGAAAAGCGGATATTCCTGGCCGCCCAGTGCTGCGAGCACTTGAACCGGGCCCTGGTGGTCAGCCGGGAAGCGATGGAAAAGTATGACTTAGAGCAGGTCAACGCTATTCCCCAGCCAAACCATGCCGGCGGGGCTTTCGCGACCGTAGCCTACCAGAAAATACCAAATGCGGTACTTGTAGAAGACATTGCTGCCCGGGGGGAAGCCGGGATTGACATTGGCGGTACCTTGATTGGGATGCACCTGCATCCGGTGGTCGTTCCCCTGAGAATTTCCCTGGACAAGATCGGGGAGGCCAGAATCATCTGTGCCCGCCGCCGGCCAAAGTATGTCGGCGGCCAGCGGGCCATCTACGATCAGGCTTTGATGTAAGAAAATATTTAATTTTTTCTAAAAATAATAGACGCCATACTATTAATACATAGGCTTAGGAGTTTTCGGTTAGCAAGATTACGGTCAAGAGCGCTTTGGACTTGCTGGAGCAGGAAGGCTTTGTCTATAAGGAGTCAGGCCTGGGAACCAAGGTCTTGTCCAACTTGACCCTTTTGGGCCAGCATAACTATATGCCGGTCAGCCAGGTGCCGGCCCTGTCCAAAAGGATCTTGGAAGGGTCGATCTATTCTTACCTGCACAAGAAGCTGCATATCAAGTTTGGCGGGGTCTTCCGCCGGATCAAGGCTGATCTGCCAGATAAATATGACCGGCAGTACCTTGGGGCCAACGAAAGCACGCCGATTCTGGAAATCGTGCAGATCGTCTGGACCAATTCCGGGGTCAACCTTGAATATTCTCGGTCAAGAAACCTCTACAGCAACCGGTCTTATATCATGGTCGAAACCAGCAATTAAACTTACGAAAAAATACCCACTGAAGGAAAGCAAATCTTCAGTGGGTATTTCTTTGTTATCATATTTACTAGCTCTTTAGCCCAATTCCTGGTTCCGCTTAAGAGCCGCGTTAACTGCGCTGATGGCCGCGTAGCGGAAACCATTCTTCTCCAGTTCAACGACGCCGGCAATGGTTGAGCCGCCTGGTGAAGTTACGGCATCTCTGAGCTGGGCCGGGTGCTGGCCGGTCGCCAGGACCATCTGGGCTGAGCCCAAAACCGTCTGGGCGGCCATTTCAATGGCTTGGGAGCGGGAGAGACCGTTTTGCACGCCAGCGTCGCCCAGGGCTTCAATAAACTGGTAGACGAAGGCCGGACCGCAGCCAGCTATTGCCGTAGCGGCATCCATCAAGCCTTCCTGGATTTCCACGACCTTGCCGGAGTGAGCCATTAATTCCTTGAAGACATCTTTGGCCTGGCTGCTCTGGCTGGTGTAGCTGGTCATGCCCTGGCCGATGGCTACTGGGGTGTTGGGCATCATTCTGACCAGGTCGTGGCCGGGCAAAAGCTTGGCCAAAGTTTCCAGGCTGACCCCGGTCGCCATGGAGATCCAGATGCTGCCGTTATTGCTGTTTTCACCAATTTCCTTGATGGTGCTGGCCACCTGGTAAGGCTTGACGCCTAAAAAGACCACGTCGCTTTCAGCAGCAACTTGCGCGTTGTCTAAGAGCTGGCCGCCGATTTCCGCCTGCAGCTTGCCGGCTTTTTCCGGGTTGTGGCTGCTCAAAAGCAGGCTGACGTCATCACACTTGGCAACTGCTCTGGCGATCGCGCTTCCCATGTTGCCTAAACCGATAAATCCAACTTTCATAAAAAAACTCCTTGCTATTCTCTGACCTGGCCCTGGCCACGGACGATGTACTTGTAGCTGTTAAGTTCGTTTAAGCCCATTGGCCCCCGGGCGTGCATCTTCTGGGTGGAAATGCCCAGTTCGCAGCCCAGGCCGAATTCACCCCCGTCGGTAAAGCGGGTAGAAGCGTTGACGTAAACAGCGGCTGAGTCGACGGCTTGGGTAAAGCGGTCAGCGGCTGCTTGGTCTTCAGTCACGATGGCCTCGCTGTGGTGGGTTGAGTGTTTGGCGATGTGGTCAATCGCTTCTTCAATTCCGTCCACGACCTTGATAGCCATAATGTAGTCCAAAAATTCCGTGTCGAAGTCGTCCGGGCCAGCTGCTTTAGCTTCTGGCAAAAATTCCTTGGCTCTTTCGTCAGCCCGCATCTCAACCTTGCCGGCAAAAGCTGCAGCTAAACGGGGCAGGAAGTCAGCGGCAACTTCCTGGTCAACCAGGCAGACTTCAGCAGCGTTGCAGACTGATGGTCGGCTAATCTTGGCATTGGCCGTGATCTTGACTGCCTCGTCCAAATTAGCGGCCTTGTTGACATAGATATGGCAGATCCCGGTCCCGGTTTCAATTACCGGAACTTTGGCGTTGTCAACAACCGCTCTGATCAAGCCCTTGCCCCCGCGCGGGATCAAGAGGTCGATCTTGCCCTGGGCCGTCATCATTTCGGTGGAAGACTGCCGGCTGGTGTCTTGCACCAGTTCAATCACCTTTGAGGAGATCTTACTTTTGGCTAAGCCCGCCTTTAAGGCCTGCATGATGGCGTTAGCAGAATTAAAAGCATCCTTGCCGGACCGCAAAAGGGCGGCATTGCCGGACTTAAGAGCCAGGGCCGCCACGTCAGAAGTGACGTTTGGCCGGCTTTCATAAATCATTCCGATCAAGCCAAAAGGCACGGACCGCTTTTCAATCTTAAGGCCATTGTCAGCAGTGTGCTCGCCTAAAAGGCGGCCCACTGGATCTGGCAGGTCGATCAAGGCCCGGATGCCGCTGGCCATGCCGGCTAAGCGGTTTGGGGTGAGGCGGAGCCGGTCCAGCATGACGTCAGGAATCTGCCCCTTGGCCTTTTCCAGGTCAAGCTGGTTGGCAGCAATGATCTCTGCTTCATGATCCAGCAGGCTGTCAGCCATCAAGGCCAAGGCTTCGTTCTTATCGGCAGTATTCGCCAGGTTGACAGCCGCCTTATTTGCCAGCAGGCTGTCCATCAGTTGCTGAGTTGAGCTTTCAGTCATATTTTCTTTATTCCTTTCTCAAATCAAAGGGTGGTAACCCAGTCGTCACGGTGGATGAAGATGCCTTCAGGGTGCTTTTGCTCCAGAATTTCTTCAAGAACAGGCCGGGAGAATCGGGCCTTGCCCTTGCCGATCAGCTTCTTGCTCTTCAAGCTGTAGACTTCCACGATGTCATCTTTCTTAAAGTTGCCCTGGACCTGTTTGATCCCGGAAATAAGGAGGCTGGAGCCTTCCCTGGCCATGGCGTGGACGGCTCCGTGGTCGATGTAGACCCGGGCTTTGGCCGGGGCGTAGAAGGCCAGCCACTGTTTCTTCTGGTTGAAGGCATTTTCGTTGGCTGTAAAAAGGGTCCCCTGGTTCTTCTGGTGAACGGCGTCAACCAGGGCAGTGGAGTCTGCTGAACAGATGAAGACCGGGACGCCGGACTTGGTCGCCATGTCAGCGGCTTTGATCTTGGTGGCCATGCCGCCGGTTCCATTGCTGGACCCGGTCCCGCCGGCCATTGCAAAAATTTGCGGGGTAATCTCGTTGATGATCGGGATCGGCCGGGCGTCAGGGTTCTTTCTGGGGTTGTCGCTGTACAGGCCAGGCACATCCGTCAAAAGGACCAGGAGGTCAGCCTTTAAAAGGGAGGCTACCTGGGCTGACAGGGTGTCGTTGTCACCGACTTTCAGTTCATCGATGGCGATGGTGTCATTTTCGTTGATGATGGGGATGACCCGCCGGCTCAAAAGAACGTTCAAGGCTGTCTGGGCATTTTGGTAGCGGCGCTGGTCAGCGAAGTCGTCCTGGGTCAGGAGGATCTGGGCGGAAACCACGCCCTGGACCAAAAGGCTGCGGGTGTATTCCTCGATCAAGAGCCCTTGGCCGACAGCGGCCGCAGCCTGCTTGTCGGCCACCTTCCTGGGTCGTTTGTCAAAGCCGAGTCGGCGGAAACCAGCCGCGATGGATCCTGAAGTTACCAGGACCAGCTTGTAGCCGGCCTGGTGCAGCTGGGCCAGCTGCCGAGTAATTTTTTTGATCTTCTCCGGATCCAGGTCGCCGGCCGGGCTGGTCAGCGAGGAGGTTCCTACTTTAAAAACGATCAGGTTATCTTTCATTAGTCAACTTCCTTAATAAAATTAGACTAGGTAAATCATAGCATCTTTTGCCCGTGGATAGAAAAAATTACAACAAAACATACTAATCTGGTGTTGGATGATTACTCGACGGAGTAGTCGTTCAACACTTTTTCTTTTACTATATAAAGTGG
>NZ_AZCR01000169.1 GCF_001433875.1 Lactobacillus delbrueckii subsp. delbrueckii DSM 20074 = JCM 1012 | reverse complement strand
CGAAATGCCGGGCAAGCCTAACTATCTGAGCGTACCTTCGGCACTGAAAGAGCTCGAAAAGATTGAGCTGATACGCCAGCCAAATGGCAACTATAAGCTCGATCACGCAGTCACAGCTACCCAGAAAGTAATACTAGGTGCCTTTGGACTGGACGAAAAATGGATCAAGGCACAGGCAAGACAGATTGGAAAAGACATTCAGAACGCCGCAATGCCAGAAGAACAGAAAGACGATGATG
>NZ_AZCR01000168.1 GCF_001433875.1 Lactobacillus delbrueckii subsp. delbrueckii DSM 20074 = JCM 1012 | reverse complement strand
GAAAGACGATGATGAAGATGCCGAGAACGAAGAATATTAAGACAATTGAAGCCGAGATTTCCCAAACAGAAGAACAACTCCGGCGCCTTAAAGAGCGCTGCGATAAAGCGTCGCAGAAGCTAGATTCTCTCTATGAGCTCAAGAAACACCGAGAGCAGGAGGAATTACTAAAAGCTATTGATAAAAGTACCCGAACTAAAGCTGAGATCCTCGCATTTCTGGAAAGTCATGCATAAAAGAAATA
>NZ_AZCR01000167.1 GCF_001433875.1 Lactobacillus delbrueckii subsp. delbrueckii DSM 20074 = JCM 1012 | reverse complement strand
GAAAGACGATGATGAAGATGCCGAGAACGAAGAATATTAAGACAATTGAAGCCGAGATTTCCCAAACAGAAGAACAACTCCAGCGCCTTAAAGAGCGCTGCGATAAAGCGTCGCAGAAGCTAGATGCTCTCTATGAGCTCAAGAAACACCGAGAGCAGGAGGAATTACTAAAATCTATTGATAAAAGTACCCGAACTAAAGCTGAGATCCTCGCATTTCTGGAAAGTCATGCATAAAAGAAATACGGCTGGCAGA
>NZ_AZCR01000166.1 GCF_001433875.1 Lactobacillus delbrueckii subsp. delbrueckii DSM 20074 = JCM 1012 | reverse complement strand
GCAGGGCAGATGACTGGGGTGAAGTCGTAACAAGGTAGCCGTAGGAGAACCTGCGGCTGGATCACCTCCTTTCTAAGGAAAGACACACAATCAGAGAGTGGCAACACTAATAGACGATTGTGAGTTACGGAAGCACACTGCAAAAGAAACTTTGTTCAGTTTTGAGAGTATCAACTCTCACTTGTACGTTGAAAACTGAATATCTTAATTCCAAGAAAAAACCGAGAATCATTGAGATCAATGAAAACATTGCAA
>NZ_AZCR01000165.1 GCF_001433875.1 Lactobacillus delbrueckii subsp. delbrueckii DSM 20074 = JCM 1012 | reverse complement strand
GTACTTATGACCATCGTGGAGCTTAAACTCATCAATGGCTAAGTATTTTGCCTGCCTTTCAGGTTTTATGAGTGTCTTGCCATCAGTTGTAAATTTAGACAGCAGAAGAGACTTGTGAATTGACTTTACAGTCATCTTGTCCAAGCCAGTAAGCCAAGCCACTGCCTTTAGAGTAAGGCCATAGCTTAACAGTTTCTCAGTGTATTCTTTTAAAGGTTTGGTGATGCGATAACCATCAGCTTTAAAAGGGATAGACT
>NZ_AZCR01000164.1 GCF_001433875.1 Lactobacillus delbrueckii subsp. delbrueckii DSM 20074 = JCM 1012 | reverse complement strand
AGATACGGCAGGTGCCGGCATTTCTTTTTGAACCGCTACTGCGGCATCAATTCGATGCTTGCGGTTAATAACTGGTAGGCTCTGCGTAACCAAGTTCGTAAATGGGACAAGCCGGTTAAAGGCTCAAAAGGCAAGCTGGAAACAGTCTACAACTTTCAGACCAAGCACTGGGTTGGTGCTCTCCGTGAAGCATGTGCCAACATAAAAAGCATGTGGTCGAATCTGGCTAACCGTTTGAAGAAGCTGATTCAAGGAAAT
>NZ_AZCR01000163.1 GCF_001433875.1 Lactobacillus delbrueckii subsp. delbrueckii DSM 20074 = JCM 1012 | reverse complement strand
GTGCAATTCTGGTACAATCTCTGTAGTATATCTATCAATTAGCTGCGGAGGTTTATCAACCATGACACCTACTTCTAAAAAATACATTGTCAAATTGACCGATGACGAACTTAAGCGACTTAACAAAATTCTTCGCCAGAAAAACACGAGTGAAACGGTGGCCAACAGAATCCGCATTCTTAAAGACATGGATGCCAATCACCCGCCAGTTAAGACCTACAAGCAGTGCGCTTCAGATCATGGAATCAGTGAGCCAAC
>NZ_AZCR01000162.1 GCF_001433875.1 Lactobacillus delbrueckii subsp. delbrueckii DSM 20074 = JCM 1012 | reverse complement strand
TCTCAGTTCGGACTGCAGGCTGCAACTCGCCTGCACGAAGCTGGAATCGCTAGTAATCGCGGATCAGCACGCCGCGGTGAATACGTTCCCGGGCCTTGTACACACCGCCCGTCACACCATGGAAGTCTGCAATGCCCAAAGTCGGTGAGATAACCTTTATAGGAGTCAGCCGCCTAAGGCAGGGCAGATGACTGGGGTGAAGTCGTAACAAGGTAGCCGTAGGAGAACCTGCGGCTGGATCACCTCCTTTCTAAGGAAA
>NZ_AZCR01000161.1 GCF_001433875.1 Lactobacillus delbrueckii subsp. delbrueckii DSM 20074 = JCM 1012 | reverse complement strand
GTGCTCAATCTCTGGGAAAGTGAGCTGAATGGCTTTGTGCAGTCTATTCTTGTTGGTTATCAGATCGTGCGAAGCCTGCTCATAGATGCGGTTGTTGGCCATCAATTCTTGATATTCTTTGCTTTGAACGTAGGCCATCCGTTGCGGGTGCTCAGACTGCAGCTTGGCAAGATACAAGGCATCAAGCTTATCGGTCTTGTTCTGGTGCAGGTCATCCTTTGTCTTTCTTTTGGCTTCTAGCGGATTCATCATGACATAG
>NZ_AZCR01000160.1 GCF_001433875.1 Lactobacillus delbrueckii subsp. delbrueckii DSM 20074 = JCM 1012 | reverse complement strand
AGCTGTCGAAGGGCAAAGCACTTACGAACTACATAGAAGCGAATGCGGCCGCAAGAGCTTGTTTCTTCGCAGACATAAGTTTATCGACTATGTTTCCCACTGCTTCCATAATCAAGGCTGGTCTCTTGATGCTTGCGTGGGTTATGCTTTGGCCAAGGGAATCTTCCAGAAGGATCAAGTCGTATCAACCAAAACTCTGTATAACTACGTTGACTTGGGCCTAATGGATATCAAGAACGGTGATCTTCCAGAGAAGGTC
>NZ_AZCR01000016.1 GCF_001433875.1 Lactobacillus delbrueckii subsp. delbrueckii DSM 20074 = JCM 1012 | reverse complement strand
CGCATTTACCGGCGTAGATAGTCAAAATCTGCCAGATGTTATGGTAAGTGTTCAATTTATTCTTGCAATTGGCGTTTCTTTTAAATTTCTTAATTAAGCAAGCAAAAAAGCGGTCAGCTCACGCTAATCGCTTTTAATTTGCTCTTTACTTGTCAGCCATCAAGTTCTTAACCAGTTCGATGTTATCTTCGTTGGTCAATGATTCCTTGGTTGCCTTGTCAGCCAGGCTGGCGAGTTCTTCAGTCGAGAGCTTCTTCATTTCGTTTCTGATCCGCAGAATTGAAGTTGCGCTCATTGAGTATTCGTCTAAGCCCATGGAAAGCAGGATTGGGAACATGATTGAGTCACCAGCTGCTTCACCACACATCCCGCACCAGATACCAGCTTCGTGAGCTGAGTCGATCGTGTGCTTGATGAGGCGGAGAACTGACGGGTTGTATGGCTGGTAGAGGTAAGAAACGTTTTCGTTGCCCCGGTCAGCAGCCATAGTGTATTGGATCAAGTCGTTGGTCCCGATTGAGAAGAAGTCGACTTCCTTGGCAAATTGGTCTGCCAGAACGGCAGCTGCCGGAACTTCGATCATCATGCCGACTTGCAGGTCGTCGCCAACCTTGACGCCTTCCTTGACCAGCTTGTCCTTTTCTTCAGCCAAAACAGCCTTGGCTTGGTGAAGTTCGTCCAAAGTACCGATCATTGGGAACATGATCCCCAGCTTGCCGTAAGCTGATGCTCTCAGCAAGGCACGCAGCTGGGTGCGGAAGATTTCCTTGTTTTTCAAGGACAGACGAACGGCCCGGATACCCAGGAATGGTTTCATTTCTTCTGGCAGGTCCCAGTAGGACAGGTGCTTGTCGCCACCGATGTCCATAGTTCTGATGACAACCTGCTTGCCGTTCATGCCTTCCAGAACCTTCTTGTAGGCTTCAAACTGGTCTTCTTCAGTTGGGAAGTCGTTTGAGTTCATGTACAAGAATTCAGTTCTGAACAAGCCGACTGCTTCAGCACCGTTTTCCAAAACGCCAGCCAGGTCGTCTGGAGTACCGATGTTGGCAGCGATCGTGAAGTGCTTGCCGTCAGCAGTTACTGATGGTTCGTCCTTCAACTTCCGCCATTCAGCCTTTTGCTTAGCGAAGTCGTCGCCCTTCTTGCGGTAGTCAGCCACTTGTTCTTCGCTTGGTTCAACGATAGCCACCCCATCCAAACCGTCAGCGATCAGCATTTGGCCGTTTTCTACAGAAGTGGTGATCTTTTCAGTCCCGACAACAGCTGGGATTTCCAAAGACCGGGCCATGATGGCTGAGTGGGCAGTCCGGCCGCCCAGGTCAGTTACGAAGCCCTTAACGTACTTCTTGTTCAATTGTGCCGTGTCACTTGGCGTCAAGTCTTCAGCCACCAGAACTACTTCGTGGTCGATGCTTGCCAAGTTAGGCAGTTCCTTGCCCAGCAAGTGCGCCATGATCCGCTTTGAAACGTCGCGGACGTCAGCTGCACGTTCTTGCATGTAGGCATTGTCAGTCATGCTTTGGAATATAGTGATGAAGTTTTGGGCAACTTCATCCAAAGCTGCTTCACTGTTGACAGCGTCGCTCTTGATCTTGGCGCTGATCTGGCCAGTGAATTCAGGGTCTGACAGGAACATCAAGTGGGCGTCAAAGACTTGCGCTTCTTCTTCACCCAAGCTTTCTGCGGCAACCTTGCGGATGCTTTCCAATTCAGCTTGTGATTCGGCAACTGCCTTATCGAAGCGGGCTACTTCAGCTTCCACGTCAGCAACGGACTTCTTTTCAAAAGAAAGGTCCGGTTCGACCAGGAGGTAGGCTGGAGCAACAGCAACGCCGTCACTGGCTGCTATACCCCTCAAAGTTTCAGTCATTATTCAGCCAAACCTTCTTTTGACATAGTTTCAGCAATAGCTGCGATAGCTTCCTTTTCGTCATCGCCTTCAGCGCTGATAGTTACGTCTGCACCTTGGCCAACACCCAATGACATTACGCCCATGATTGACTTAAGGTTAACTGACTTACCGTTGTATTCAAGGTTGATGTCTGAACCAAACTTTGAAGCAGCTTGTACCAACAAGGTAGCTGGACGAGCGTGAATACCAGTTTCAGCGATAATGTGAAATTCTTTCTTTTCCATCGTAAATTATCTCCTTTAAAAATCAAGAATTGGATACCAAAGTACCGTCTCTTTTAAAGAATAACATGTTTTCGAGGTCAATACAACTTAATTGTAAATGTTTCCATTAATATTTGGGCTTATTCTCTATCGAAGTATAGGTAATAACCCCGCCGCGGCCGGCCCGGCCGGTGATTTTCTTGTTTTTTCCGTAGTTGCGCAGGCTCTGCTGGAAAGCAAACGCATCTTCCGGGTCCTTCTGCGGGTCGATCTGGTACTCCAGCAAGTCGCCTGAGACCAATTTCTCCAAAATATCAGTATAGTCCATATTAATGTCACAACCTCCTGTCCATTATTTTAGCGCAATTTTTTGTCAAGATTAAAGGAAGAAGTCTCAAAGGCCGGCTATTTTCTCCCCTGAGTCTTAGCACTTGACTAATTAGAGTGCTAAGCTCTATAATTTAGGCAGAGCTTTGATGAAAGGCGGTATTTTAACATGTTGTGTCAAAACTGTCACCAACGGCAGGCCTCGATACATCTTTACACGAAGATCAACGGCCAAAACAATGAAATCAACTTATGTCAGCAATGCTACCAAGAGTTAAGGAATCAACAAGGCAATCAAATGAATAATAACAACTTTTTCGGCGACTTTGACGACCTCTTCAATGCTTTGAACGGGCAGTCAAATGGCGCAAACCGTTACAACAACCAAAATCCATTCGGCCCGACCCCGGGCCGGGGCGGCAATGGCGGCGGCCAGTCCCTTCTTGACCAGTTCGGGACCGACTTAACAGCTCTGGCCAAGAAGGGCAAGATCGACCCAGTTATCGGCCGGGACCGGGAAATCGCCCGGGTAATTGAAATCCTCAACCGGCGGACCAAGAACAACCCAGTCCTGATCGGGGAAGCCGGGGTCGGCAAGACCGCGGTCGTTGAAGGCCTGGCCCAGGACATCGTGGACGGGTCAGTTCCAGCCAAGTTACAAAACAAGCGGATCATCTCCCTCAACATGGTTTCCATGGTCCAAGGGACCGGGATCCGGGGCCAGTTTGAGCAAAGAATGCAGCAGCTGGTCAAGGAACTGCAGAGCCAGCCGGACATCATCCTCTTTATCGACGAAATCCATGAAATCGTCGGCGCCGGCAATTCTGAAGGCGGCATGGACGCCGGCAACATCATCAAGCCGGCTCTGGCCAGAGGTGAGCTGCAGTTAGTCGGGGCTACGACTATCAAGGAATTCCGGGAAATCGAAAAGGACTCCGCCCTGGCCCGGCGCTTCCAGCCAGTTGAAGTCAAGGAACCAAGCATCGACGAGACAATCAAGATCCTCAAGGGGATCCAGAAGCGCTACGAGGACTACCACCACGTCAAATACACTGACGACGCCATCGAAGCCGCCGTCAAGCTGTCTGCCCGCTACATCCAGGACCGCTTCCTGCCAGACAAGGCCATCGACCTTCTGGACGAAGCCGGGTCAAGAATGAACCTGACCATCCCTTACATCGATGAGGAAAAGATCCAGGAAAGAATCGACGCGGCTGAGAAGCTCAAGCAGGATGCCTTGAAGAACGAAGACTACGAAAAGGCTGCCTACTACCGCGACCAGATCGAAAAATACGAGAAGCTGAAGGACCAAAACGTCGACCCGGACAAGACCCCAACCATTACGGCCAAGGTCATGGACAAGATCGTGGAAGAAAAGACCAACATCCCGGTCGGCGACATCCAGGCACAAGAAGAAAACCAGCTGATCAACCTAGCCAGCGACCTCAAGGCTAAGGTTATCGGCCAGGACGAGGCCGTTGACAAGGTGGCCCGGGCCATCAGAAGAAACCGGATCGGCTTCAACAAGTCCGGCCGGCCAATCGGCTCCTTCCTCTTTGTTGGCCCGACCGGGGTCGGCAAGACCGAGCTGGCCAAGCAGCTGGCCTTGAAGATGTTCGGCAGCGAAGACGCCATGATCCGCTTCGACATGTCCGAATTCATGGAGCAATACTCCGTCTCCAAATTGATTGGGTCTGCCCCGGGCTATGTCGGCTATGAAGAAGCCGGCCAATTGACCGAACGGGTCCGCCACAACCCATACAGCTTGATCCTTTTGGACGAAGTTGAAAAGGCCCACCCGGATGTTTTGAACCTCTTCTTGCAGATTCTTGACGACGGCCGCTTGACCGACTCACAAGGGCGGACTGTTTCCTTCAAGGACACGATCATCATCATGACCTCAAACGCCGGCCAGGGAATCAAGACGGCCAACGTAGGCTTCGCGGCAGAAAACAACAAGAATGAAGCTGAAGAAACCCGCAAGGTGATGAGCCAGTACTTCAAGCCGGAATTCCTGAACCGCTTTGACGACATCATCCAGTTCCACCCATTGAGCAAGGGCAACCTCCTGCAGATCGTCAACCTCCTTTTGGACAAGACCAACGCCATGGTCAGCGACCAGGGCCTGCACATCAAGGTTACCGACGCGGCCAAGGACAAGCTGGTTGAGGAAGGCTACGATCCGGAAATGGGCGCTCGTCCGCTTCGCCGGGTCATCCAAGAAGAAATTGAAGACAAGGTGGCCGACTACAAGCTGGACCACACTGAAGCCAAGCAATTAGTGGCGGACTTAAAGGACGGGGAAATCACGATTTTCGAAGAAGTTCCCGCCCTGCCAGTCACTGAAGCAAGCAAAGAAAAATAACTATCTCTGAGCATCTGAGCAGAAAAAACAAGGATTATCCAAAAAGGATCCTTGTTTTTTCTTGAATGCGTTATAATGAAAGTGAGGGGAATATCAGAGACAAATAGAAACGGGTGAAGTTTTATGCACTTAATTGATGTCACTAATAGCTATGCCGAATTAGTTCACAGTCAGCTAAATACTACGAGCGTGAACTATGTGAAAGTTTACTCCTTAGGCAACACTACCGTAGTTTATACCGAAAGCCCAATCGCCATCGAGATCGTTCTGGAAAACCACCACCGCAAGATCCGCGAGGAAGAACTCGAATTTGTAATCAAGCGGCTGATTCCCGACCAGACCAGCTATCAGCTTACGGTTGACAAGCTCCGCCGGGTCGTCGAAATCCACGTTGACAAGTAATCCCTGCAAAAAGAGCCCACTGGGCTCTTTTTTTCTTCCCTGTCTTCTTCCCTTACTCTTTTCAGCAAAATTCAAAAAATACTTGTTTTTTAGCAAAATTACAGATTAACTTGCGAAAAACAGCCCTTTTTTCAAAAAAATTGTCAAAATTGACCTATGTCAATTTTTTTATAAAAAATAGTTCTATAATCTGCTTTGATCACTGGAAAGCGCTTTTAGAAAAGAAAGTGAATATGTAAAAAGCAGCAATTTTAAACTGTTGATTTAGTAAAAATAAGGAGGCACTGATCATGGCAGTTTATCCGGATTACTTTTATTCTGAAAAAGACTTTGATAAGAGCCACATGGGCTACAAGCCGCTGACCATTCCAGCTAGCGTTGAGGCCCAGCCTTTGGCCGTTCCCCCGCTTTTAGCGCCGGACAAGGTTGACGGCAATGACATCTACTACACCATCGAGGCCCAGGAAGGCGAAAGCCAGATCCTGCCAGGCAAGAAGACCAAGACCTGGGGCTACAACGCTCCCCTTTTGGGCCAGACCCTGGTAGTCAAGACCGGGCAAAGAGTCCACGTGCGTTTGAAGAACAGCCTGCCTGTCCTCACTTCATTCCACTGGCACGGCATGGAAGTTCCGTGACCAATTACTGACGGCGGCTGCCACGCCCCAGTATACCCTGGCGAAGAAAAAGACATCGAATTTACGGTCAAGCAGCCAGCCGCTCTGACCTGGCTGCACGCCCACCCATGTCCGTCAACGGCCATGCAGGTCTGGATGGGCCTGGCCATGGGGGTTGTGGTTACTGACGACAACGAAGCCCGCCTGCCGATTCCAAGGAACTACGGGGTTGACGAATTCCCGATCATCCTGCAAGACCGGACCTTCCACGACAACCAGCTCGACTACCGGGCTGACTACGACCCGATGGGGGTCTTTGGTGAAGTGCCTTTGATCAACGGCGTGGTCCGTCCTTACGTTGACGTGACGACCCAAAAGGTCCGTCTCCTCTTCTTGGGCGGGTCTGACCGCCGGGAATGGCGCCTGCACTTTGAAAACGACTTGACCATGACACAAATCGGCGGGGACGACTCCTTCCTCAGACACCCGATTGACGTTAAGAAGCTTTTGATCGGGCCAGGAGAAAGACAACAAGTCATCGTTGACTTTGCCGGCTACAAGGAAGGCGACGTTGTCAGCCTCTACACTGACTACTTCAAGCTGGTTGAATTCCGCATCCACGCCTTTGAAAAAGACGACCGTGAACTGCCATTCAACATCTTCACTCCGGACGACCCGGCTGTGAACAGCGAATCGCCAGTCCGCCACGTAACCATGGACGACCACGACAAGATCAACGGTCTCCGCTTCTCCATGGAAAAAATCGACATGAAGCAGACCTTGAACTCAGTTGAATACTGGGACGTAACCAACACCAACAACTCTGCTTCAGGGATGCTGCATCCCTTCCACATCCACGGGGCCCACTTCCTGGTTGTTTCCCGCAACGGGCAAAAGCCTAACCCGAACGAAATCAATGTCTACAATGACACTATTGAAGTCGGCCCAGGCGAAACTGTCCGCCTGAAGGTCTACTTCCAAAACGCCGGGGTGTTCATGTACCACTGCCACATCATCGAGCACGAAGATGCCGGCATGATGGCCCAGATCCAAATCGTTGACCCGAAGGATCCGGACAAGACCTACAAGCTGATGGACATGGAAACCATCACCAACGCCTTTGCAGAAGAAATGGGCGTTGAACCAGGCGAAGTCTTCATGCCAGGGATGGACGTTGAAGACATGGACATGGGTGCCTGCTTCCACGCGGCTGAAGCTTCGACCAGCCGCCGCTTGGTCGAAGCCGTTACTGCCGCTTCAAGAGCAGGTCATGAAGGCCACCACGACGCGACCAGCGGGGCCAGCCACCACTAAAAAACTTGTAGGATCAGAATTATGATGAACAACAACCTTTACTTGAAGATTTTATGGGTCTTACTGTACGGCATCGTCGCCTTCTACACCTTTACCGACAAGACGATGATGGCCATGTACTGGATGGCCGGGGTAATGTTTGCCCAAGCGATCCTTGACCTCGTTTACTACTTTTTGCCAAAGAGCAAAACAGAAATGACTGAATGCTAGTCAGTCAAACCAATCATGCGCAAAAAAACGATGCCTCGCGGCATCGTTTTTCTTGTTTGCTATCTTCTTTTGCTGATTTGTTTTTACTTGCTTCTTTGCATTACAGCTTTTCCGTCAGTTCCACATCCGGGTACTTGTCGTGGAACCAGCGTTCAGCAAAGGCGTTCTCAAAGAGGAAGAGAGGATTGCCAAAGCGGTCCTTGACCAGGAGGTTCCGGCTGGAAGACATCTTCGGGTCCAGCTGGTCCGGGTTGATCCAACGGGCTACCCGGTGGCCGATGGAAGTCATTTCAACTTCAGAGTTGTATTCGTTCTTCATCCGGTACTGAAAGACTTCAAACTGCAGCTGGCCAACCGCTCCCAAAATGTAGTCGTCGGTCTGGTAGTTGCGGTAGAGCTGGACAGCCCCTTCTTGAACCAGCTGGTTCATCCCCTTGTGGAAGGACTTCTGCTTCATGACGTTCTTTGGTGAAACCCGCATGAAGAGTTCCGGGGTAAATTCCGGCAGCGGCGGGAATTCCAGCTTGCGCTTGCCAGCGTAGATAGAGTCCCCGATCTGGAAGTTGCCAGTGTCGTAGAGGCCGACAATGTCCCCGGCCACGGCTTCAGAAACCTGGACCCGGGCACTGGATTCAAATTCAACGGCATTGTTCAAGCGGACCTGCTTGCCGGTTCTGGCCAGGGTTACGTCCAGGCCCTTGCTGAATTCCCCGCTGCAGACCCGGACAAAAGCAATCCGGTCTCTGTGCTGGGGGTTCATGTTGGCCTGGATCTTGAAGATGAAGCCGGAAAATTCGTCATCATCTGGCTTCAGTTCTTCATCCCCGTTGACTTCGTGCTCGCCTGGCGCTGGTGCCAGGTCAACGAATTGTTCCAGGAAAGTTTCTACCCCGAAGTTGGTCAAGGCTGACCCGAAGAAGACTGGAGTCTGCTGGCCGGCCAAAACCTTTGCCCGGTCAAAGCTGGCCCCGGCCCCTTCCAAAAGCTCGATTTCACCCAAGGTTTCTTCAAACTGCGGGTCATCGGCCAAAGGACTGCCGGCTGGCGCCTTTCCGTCTGCTAAAGCGATAAAGCGGTCCTGCCCTTCTTCCGGGTGGTAGAGTTCAACCCGTTGGTTGGCCAGGTCGTAAAGGCCCAGCAGGCTCTGCCCCATCCCGATCGGCCAGTTCATGGCCACACCTTCAATGCCCAGGACTTCTTCCAGTTCAGCGACCAGGTCCAGGGGTTCCCGGCCGTCCCGGTCCAGCTTGTTCATGAAGGTAAAGACCGGGATTCCCCTTTGCCGCACGACCTTGAAGAGCTTCTTGGTCTGCGGCTCGATCCCGCGGGCGGAGTCGATAACCATGACCGCGGCGTCAACCGCCATCAAAGTCCGGTAGGTGTCTTCTGAGAAGTCCTGGTGGCCTGGGGTGTCCAGGATGTTGATCCGCTTGCCCTGGTATTCAAACTGCATAACGGATGAGGTAACGGAAATCCCACGCTTCTTTTCGATTTCCATCCAGTCACTGGTGGCGTAGTTCCCGGTCTTGCGGGCCTTAACGGTCCCGGCGCTGCGGATCACCCCACCCAAGAGCAGCATTTGTTCCGTAATCGTCGTCTTACCGGCGTCGGGGTGGGAAATGATTGCGAAAGTCCGCCGCTTGTTTACTTTGTCTAAAAGTTCTTTGTTCATTATTCTTCAGTTTCTTCCTCGTAATTTTCTTCTGGCAGGGTCAACAAGACAGTTAAGAGCCGCGACCCCCGCATTCTTCTGGTCGTCAAAACCATGCCGTTGTCCAGGGGCACTTCCAGCTGCTCGCCTCTGCCCGGGATCACGCCAAGTTTGGTGATCATATAGCCGGCCAGGGTGTCAACGTCTTCCATTTCCAGGTCGGTGCCAAAGAGGTCGTTGAAGTCGGTCAAAGGCATCTTGCCGTAAATGTCAAATTGCCGGTCATTCAGCTGCCGGACCAAAACTTCTGCCTTGTCGACCTCGTCGTCAATGTCGCCAACGATTTCTTCCAGCAAGTCCTCGATGCTGGCCAGGCCGGTCACCCCGCCATATTCATCAGTTAGGATGGCCAATTGCTGCTGGCTGGTCTGCATCTGCACCAGCAAGTCGTCCAGCTCGATCGTTTCCGGGGCAAAAAGGGGCGGGGAAATCAAGCGGTCATAAGTCAGCTGGTCAAAGCCGTGCTGGCGGGCCTCTCTAAGAATGGTACGGATGTGGATGACACCCACGATCTGGTCCTTGTCCTGGCGGTAGACGGGAATTCTTGAATAAGGCTGGCGGAGGATGTCATCCAGGTTTTCCTCCAGGTCGTCCTCAATGTCGATCATGAAGGCGTCAGTCCGCGGCACCATGACTTCCCGGGCTACCTTGTCATGGAAAGCCATACTGCCCTCAATCATCGAATATTCAATATCAGTCAAAACATTGCCGGCATGCAGCTGGTCAATTTCTGCCTGCAGCTGGTCCTTGCCGCTTTCTTCATTGCTGGAAAAACGGCTTCTCAGTTTGCCAAACAGGCTGCCGGTCGCAGGGTCGCTTGTCATTTTCTTAACTCTCTTTCGTAAAATCCTTAAATATTTACATTATAGCATATGATCTTACGGGAATATGTTAAAATAGCCCAGTAGAAAGAGGTGTTTTACCATGAAAATGCGCCGCATTATGTTAGTTTTCGTCTTCCTGCTCTTGATCCCCTACATCTGCAGCCTGGCCATCATCGGGATCGGCTTTAACGCCCTGGTCCTGCACTCGACTGACCCCTTCCGCACGGCTGTAGGGGCCTTTGTCGGGTCCATCATCATGCTGGCCGTCAAGGCCACGATCCAGCGGCCCTTGAATTTGCTGGCCGGAGACATCTATGACAGCTTCCTGCAGCAAATTCTACGCTTCTTCAGCATCCGCCTCCGGCCGCTCTTGCAGGTAGCCAACTTTATCCTGGACTTTGTCCTCTGCACCCTGGCCACGATCGTGATCCGCCTGCTTTTGCCCCTGGAATGGATTGTCGGCACCTCCATGGGCTTCGTCATCTTGGTCATGTTCATTTCAACTTGCCTAGGGGCCTATATCGAATACGACAACCTGTCCATTGACGCTGAAATCAAGCAATCCTAATTCTGACTGACCGGGAGGTAAAGGCTCTTGGTCAGTTTTTTACTGCCTAAATCCAGCTGGCGGAGGATATAAGGGTTAGGATTCTCCTCCAGCTGAGCCTGGAAGTCGCTGCCTAAATCGCCGGCTTCATCCAAAAAGCGGGGCAGTTCAAAGTTTAGGGGCAGGTCGAAATAGGCCACGTTGGCAGTCTCTTCTTTTTGGAAAACCCGGGCGCTTGGCAGAGAAAACTTGATCAGGCCGCCAACTTCGCTATCCTTAGGCGCGATCACCCCGTACCAGTACATGAAGTTTTCCGGGCCAAAAACGATCAAGGACGCCCGCTGCCCGGCAAGGCCGGCCTCTTTGACAAAGGCTTGAAAGGCCGGGTCAGCTTCCAGTTCCTGGTTGGCGGCCGCGAAGGTCCCGTTTGCATCCATCATCCGGTCAGGAAAGGCCTTGCCGATAAAAGTAAGTTCGTTAATTTCTGTCTGCATCTCTTTACTTCTTTCTATTTTCTAATATTCTTCCAGTTCTTCTAAAGGAATGATTTCCCCGGCCAAAAAGGCGCTGATTTCATCCCCGGAAAAGCCGTGGCTGTACAGATACTGCCGCATCTTCTGCTCCCTTACGCCTGGCTCATAGCGCTTGAAGCGCTTGTAGGCCTTAAGGCCCTGCTTGGCCAGAGCCGCTCTTTCCTGGTCCTCATCTGCTTCCGGGACTAAATCCCGGGCCACGGCCTGGGCCAGGGAGCCGGAGAAGCCGTGGCTGAGCAGTTTAGTCTGCATCTTGCGGTCGACTTCCCGCTTGGCAATCTTCCCCTGCTGGCCCAAAAGTGACTTGACCAGGCGCTTGCCAACCCCGGCCCATTCCTCATCAGTCACGTCTGCCAGGGCAGCTTCGATTAAGTCATCGTCAACGCCCTTTTTCTTTAAGTCCCGGCGGACAGCCCCTGGTCCATTCTTGCCGACCTGGAGGTTATTTTTGACAAAAAGGCGGGCATAAGCCGCGTCTTCCAGGTAGCCCAGCTGGGTCAGCTCGTTAACGGCCCGCTTGGCCGCTGACCGAGAAATTTCATGCTGGCTGAGGTAGTCAGTCACTTCCTTGACCGTCCGGGGCTGGTAGGACAGGTATCTGGCTGCCAGGTCGCTGGCCTTGGCGCTGGCTTCATAGTCCAGGATTTCATTGATCTTCTGGGGGCTAAGCTCCTGGCCCTTGAGCAGGACAAATTCCGCCAGGGTCTTCTCGCTGACGGAAAAGGCGTATTCCTGGTCCAAAAAAATATTGTAGCGCCCCTGCCGCTTTTGTGCACTAACTTTCGTGATAATGGCCATTTTTTCCTCCTTTTTGGCAAATCTGGCAACTCTATCTTAGCAAATTGCCGCAAAAGCTGCGAAAAACTTGCACCCCCTTTAAAAAGCCCTGTATAATAGTATGTTACGAAGGTTCCAGTTATTTTTATTGTAGAAAGAATAGACAAAGAAGAAGGCACACATGCAGAAAAAACATTTTTCAAAAAACGCTTCTAAAGAGCGGCACGTCATCATCACCATCAAGCGGCTGGGGATCAACGGTGAAGGGATCGGCTACTACAAGCGCAAGATCATCTTCATCCCCGGCGCCCTGCCAGACGAAGTCGTGGTGGCCAAGATCGTCAAGGACCACCCCCAATACCTGGAAGGTGAATTAGTCCGGATCAAGGAAGCCAGCCCGGAGCGGGTTCCCTTCCCATCCGGCGTTGACCCGAGAATCGGGGGCCTGGAACTGGCCCAACTGTCTTACGCGGGTCAGCTCAAGTTCAAGAAGGACAATCTGGTCTCTGCCCTTGAAAAGTACCACCCGCGCGGCTACAAGAACTACAAGATCAAGAACACCATCCCGGCCCCAGACCAGTGGCACTACCGGGCCAAGGCCCAGTACCAGATCGAACGGGAAAACCACCATGTTTCCCTGGGTCTGTACGCGCCTAACTCCCACCAATTGATCGACCTGCCGGAAATGCCGACCCAAAGCGAGGACACCCAGGCAACTGAACGGGCCATCCGGGATCTGATTATCAAGCTCCGCGTCCCGATCGCCAACCGACGGCGGAACTTGCCAGGCGTTAAGACTATTGTGGTCCGGCAGGCGGAAGCCAGCCAGGAGATGCAGGTTACCTTGATCACTGTTGGCCACAAGTTGGACAATCTGCTGCAGCTGGCTGACGAGATCATGCGCCTGCCAAAGGTCGTTTCCGTCTACCAAAACGAAACCGACTGGCAGAACCCGCAAGTCTGGGGGAACAAGACCAGCAAGCTCCGGGGCAAGAACCAGATCACGGAAGAGATCATGGGCAAGAAGTTTGACTTGAGTCCTCGGTCCTTCTTCCAGCTGAACCCGGTCCAGACGGCTACCCTGTATTCTGAAGCCTTAAAGCTGCTCAGCTTAACGCCGGACATGACCTTGATCGATGCTTACTCCGGGGTCGGCACCCTGGGGATCCTGGCGGCTGACCAGGTCAAGCAGGTGGTCGGGATCGAAAGCATCCCTGAAGCTGTTTTGGACGCCCAGCACAATGTTGAGCTCAACCATGTCAGAAACGCAGAATACCTGCAGGGCAGCGTGGAAAAGCTCCTTCCCCGCTTGAAGGAAGACGGCCTGCCAATCGATGCCTTGATCGTCGACCCGCCGCGGACCGGCCTGGCCAAGTCCTTGATCAAGACCCTGCTCAGAGTCAAGCCGGCCAGCTTCGTCTACATTTCCTGCAACCCGTCCACCCTGGCCCAGGACCTGGTCCTTTTGGGCGAGGCTTACGACGTCCGGGTCATCGAAAACGTCGACATGCTGCCGCAGACCCCGCGCTGCGAGTGCATCGCCAAGCTGACCCTGCGCAAGTAGGAAGCACAAAAAGAAAATAAGCATTAGAAAAGGCGAGAAGATCAAATCTTCTCGCCTTTAAACTGCCCTCGGCAGTCTTTCCAAGTGGATGAGGTAGCTCATCAAATTAATAGTCACGATATTCAATTTTAAGAATTCACCAATGGCTAATATCGGCTAAGATAAAGCAGTCACTTGTTCGAGTTTTACGTGCTAGCGTATGAAATGAATTAGACTATTGTGTATCGCCACTTGGTTAAAAGCTTCAAGCCTTTATTATGGTCTCAATAAGAGAGACAACGAATAATAATTACAATCTGGAGATAAAAACTTCTGTTCAGTTGTTTTCTACCTCTTCCACGCCTTCAGTATAGCATGATATGCAAACGCTTGCAAGGGATTATTTTGCGTATTTTGCTAAAAATTGCTTGACCGTGCGTGCATATAAAGCCGGATTGTGCTCATAGGACTTGGCATGCTGGGCCCCTTTGACGATCAAGAGCTGCTTTGGCCCCCGGCTGGCCCGGTAATTTTTATAAACCATCTTAGTTGGGACAAAGGTATCCTTGCTGCCATGGATAAAGAGCATGGGCCGGGTATTCTTCTTCAGCTGGGCAAGGCTTGAGGCCTGGGCCAAAAAGTAGCCGGCTTTTAACTTGGTAATCCCGCTCAAGATTTCCACCAGGGGAAAGCGGGGAAAGGGCGGCATATTGTAAAGCGCTTGGGCTTCGTGCTCGATTTCATTTTTAGCACTGGTGTAGCCGCAGTCTTCAATAAAGCATTTGACCTGCTTAGGCAAGTTTAAGCCGGAGGTCATCATGGTCGTGGCCCCGCCCATGGAGACCCCGAAAATCACGATCTTGCTCTTTTGGCCATTTTTCTTGATAACCTGCTCGGCCCACTTCTTGACATCATTTTTCTCCAGCCAGCCGTAACCGATATACTTGCCCTGACTTTGCCCATGAGCTTCCGCGTCTGGCAAAAGGGTGTTGTAGCCCAGGGAGTGGAAAAGCTGGGCATAGGCCCCCATATTTTTCTTGTTGGACATGTAGCCGTGCAGGATAATCACGGTTTTAGCCGAGTTTTTAGCTGGAATATAATTGGCCCGCAGGAGATAATTGTTCTTAGCCGACCGCAGCTGCCAGTGCTGCTTTTTCACCTGCTTGTACCAGAGCTTCTGCTTGTACTGGGGGGTGGACTTGGTCAACTGCACCGTCCCGTTGGTCACGAAGCTTTTCTTGCCCGGCACCACGGCCATGTTGAAAAAGTAGTAGCCGGCCCCGACCAAGGCCAGGGCTAAGACGGCTAAGAGGCCCCCTAAAATTTTGACTAGGCGATAATTGCTTCTCTTTTTATTCTTCTTTTTCACCAGTTTCCTCTCCTCTTTCCCTCTTTATCTATAGTTTCTGCATTTTTTATCGCTTTGTTCCTTTATTTTAAGCAATATGAACAGTATACCACAATAAAAAAAGAAAGGTTTATCCATGCTGCTTGAAGATTTTTTACAGCTCCTGGCTGGCCTGGGCGGGCAAAATGTCCTCTACCTGCAGGTACAAGACCAGACCCTCCCCCTCAGTAAGTTTGTCTTGGCCCGGGAAGACTGCCAGCTATTGTGCGGCGGGCAGGCAATGACCCTGGCTAAATTCCGCCAGCTGACCGGCAAGGGGAGCAAGTCCATCCCCCTCAGCTTCTGCTGGCAGGAAAAAGAAATTCCCGTCTACGGGGTCCAGATCCTGCCAGCTGAGGGCAAGATCATCTGCAAGTAACAAAAAAGCGTAGAAAAAAGAAGCTGTCTGGTCTTCAGACAGCTTCTTTCTTTGCGTATTTCACTTGCCGGCAGGCTTCTTCTTGCCTTCGCTTTCCAGCCGCTTGCCCAAGTCAATGATGTACTTGCGCAAAGCATCCTTGGTTTCCGGGTGACGGAGACCGTATTGGATGGAAGTTTCCATGTAGCCTTCCTTGTTGCCGACGTCAAAACGCTGGCCCTTGAATTCGTGGGCGAAGACCCGTTGGGTCTTGTTCAAGGCGTCGATGGCGTCAGTCAATTGGATTTCACCGCCGGCACCGGCCTTTTGCTTGTCCAGCATGTCAAAAATTTCCGGAGTCAGCAGGTAGCGGCCGATGATGGCCAGGTCACTTGGGGCCTTGTCAATGTCTGGCTTTTCCACAAAAGCCTTAACGTTGTACAGGTCCGGAGCAGTTTCGCCGATTGGGTCGATGACACCGTACTTGTTAACTTCTTCATGCGGCACCTTCATAACCGCGATGGTTGAAGCGTGAGTTTCATCGTAGCAGTCGATCAATTGCTTGGTCAATGGCGTCTTGTCTCTCATCAAGTCGTCGCCTAGCATAACCACGAAAGGTTCACCGGCGATGAAGCTGCGAGCCCGGTTGACGGCATCCCCCAAGCCATTTGGATGCGGCTGCCGGGTGAAGTAAAGGTTAACCTTTATGTTGGACATGGTGGTTTCCCGGACCAGCTTCAAAAGCACGTCCTTGTGCTTTTCAGTCAAGTTGTCTTCTAGTTCCGTGTTTGAGTCGAAGTGGTCTTCGATTGCCCGCTTGCTTCTGCCAGTAACGATCAGAATGTCTTCAATCCCTGAAGCCATGGCTTCTTCAACGATAAATTGAATAGTTGGCTTGTCAACGATTGGCAGCATTTCCTTAGGCATGGCCTTGGTTGCTGGCAAAAATCTGGTTCCCAAACCGGCAGCTGGGATGATCGCTTTTCTGACTTTCATGTATTTACATCCTCTTTTCTTAACTTCACACATTAATGAAAGCATTTTAAATGCAAGCGTATAATAACATATTTCTAGAAAAGAATCTAGTAAACATAGACCAATCTTCTTGAAAAAGGAAAATTATTTTTTCCGCCGCTTGGCGATAAACTCGGCCAAAGGGCCGTTAGAATAGGTCGCTGGCCCATAGCGCAGCTGGTCCAAACTGACATTAACCGCCGTGCCAAAAAGTAACAGGATGGCCAGGAGATTGAGCCAGAGCATAAAAATGATAAAAGTTCCAACTATACCATAATTTTCCCACTTAACCGGAAATTTTTTTAAGTAGAAGGAAAAGAGATAAGACAGGGCTTCCCAGCCGGCCACCGTCACGATCGTCCCGGGCAAAAGAGCCTTCTTGAAGTGGACATTGGGCGCTACAGCGTTTAAATAGTAGACCCCGATCAACATCAAGACTAGCAAAACCAGCCAGCGGTAGCTGGAGAGCTTGTCAATCCAGGCCAGGGGCAGGTTAAAGTAAGGAGCCAGGAAATGCAGGACCTCCTGGCCAAAGACCACGACCAGGGCTAAAATAATGAACATAGTGACCATCAAGGCACTGAAGATCACGGTCAAGGTCCGATTCCAGATAAAGTGCCAGAAGCCCAGCTTCAGTTCCTTATTGTGGACGCCATAGAGGCGGTTCATCCCGATTCTGACCGCGTTCACCATACAGGACATGGACCACAGGGCCATGATCGCACCGAAGGAAATGTAGCTGGTCGAATTCGACTTGAGCAGGGTATCGACGATCGGGATGATATAGCGGGCCACGTCACTTGGAAAGATCATTTCCAAATAATCAGCAATCGGTCCCGTGGCCAGGTGAAACCAGGGCAAGGCGTTACCGACAATGATGACGATGGGAAAAATTGAAAACAGGATGTAGTAGGCAATCACGATGGAACTTTGAAAAATCTCCCCCTGGGAAACGACCGAGGAAAGAGTTGTAAGAAAGCGCCGGACCCCCTTTTGTCCTGGCTCAACTTTTTCCGCCATGCCTAGTCTTCCATTTCGTCAAAGTGCGGAATGTACTTTTCCAGGCCGTCGTATGGCTTTTGCAAAGTCAAGATCTTCGGTCCGTCCTTGGTGATGGCAAAAGTATGCTCGAACTGGGCTGACTTGGACCCGTCCGGGGTTGCGTAGAAGACCCAGTCGTCATTCGGGTCGTCAACCGTCTTTTGCAAAATCCGCCAGTCCCCGCCGGCTTCCACCATTGGTTCAACGGTGATGGTCATCCCTTCCCGCAGGCGCAGGCCGTGGCCGGCCTTGCCCCAGTGAGGAACTTCCGGGTCTTCGTGGATGGATGGCTGGATGCCGTGGCCGATCAGTTCCCGGACGTCGCCGTAGCCTTCTTCATCCTCCACATAGTGCTGGATGGCAGCCCCGATGTCCCCGATCCGGTTGCCAACTACGGCTTGGTCGATCCCCATGTACATGGCCTTCTTGGTCACGTCCATCAAGTGCTGGTCTTCTTCTGAGATTTGGCCGACCCCGTAAGTGGTGCAAGAGTCGGATTCATAGCCGTTCAAGTTGCAGGTTACGTCAACCTTGACCAAGTCGCCTTCCTTTAAAAAGACATTTTTGCGGGGAATGTTGTGGGCAATTTCGTCGTTAACGGAGATGCAGGTGCCGTACTTATAGCCTTCAAAACCTTGTTCTGACAAGCGGCCGCCCCGGCTGGAAACGAATTCCTGGCAGAATTCTTCAATGTCCCAGGTGGAGATGCCTGGCTTGATCACGTCACGCAAGGCCTCAAACATGGTCGCCAGCAAGTGGCCGGAAGCCTGCATGCCCTTCAATTCACGAACAGATTTAATAGTAATCAATTTGTTTTTCCTTTCATAATGAAGTAGTTTGTCTTCACTATTATAACCTTTTTTAAAAGTTTGCTAAAGTAGCAATGCGCCCGATTCGCCAAGCCGGGGCAAATCGTGTATAATACTCTGGAAATTGTTTTTTGGGAGCTTAACTTATGAGAGCAAAGATTGTTTTTGCCAGCATGACCGGCAACGACGAGGACATGGCCGAAATCCTGGAGGAAGGCCTGCTGGACCAAGGCCTGGAAGTAGATTCTTCTGACGTCAGCTTCACTGACGCCAGCGATTATTTAGACAGCAACCTGTGCGTCTTTATCACCTACACTTACGGGGAAGGCGCCATGACTGACGAAATTGCCGACTTTTACGACCAGCTCAAGGAGCTGGACTTGACCGGCAAGTCTTTTGCCGTCATGGGTTCTGGCGACAAGACCTACAAGGAACACTACTGCGAGAACGTTTTTGACTTTGAGAAGGCCTTCCTGGCCTGCGGGGCCAAGGAACTGATTCCCCCGCTCACGGTTGAAAACGCCCCTGACGATGACGATATCGCGCGCATCGATCAAGCTGCTGAGGAGTTGGCGGATAAATTAAATGGATAAAGATTTTAACCGGCGGACTTTAGGCGAGCGGATCTTCAAGCGCCACCGCAATTTATGGGTCTACATGTTCTTTGGCTTTATCGCGGCCTTGATCAACACGGTTGTCTTCATGTTCATGCATGACTTTTTGCACACCGTCTTGGTCATCGACAACACGATTGCCTTTATCGTGTCCAACCTGGCCTCCTTCTGGTTCAACCACAAGGCGGTCTTCACCAAGAACGTGGACCATGAACACAAATTGTGGCAGAAGCTGCTGTCCTTTTTTGCCTACCGGATCATCAGCCTGCTGCCGGACACCTTGATCATGTGGCTAGGGATGACTGTCCTGGGCTGGCCAGCCTTGATCGTCAAGGTCATCGACCAGATCCTGGTCGGCATCTTCAACTACCTGACCACCAAATCAGTCTTCGAGAAGCAGGAAAAGAGCCTGAAGAAGCGGCTGGAGAAAAAAATAAAAAAGCAGTGAAGCTGAGCTTCACTGCTTTTTTATTCGTGCAAGTTGGCCAATCAAGAAAAGTCTGCTGGCTTGGGGCCTTTTTTGCCGGCAAAATACCAGGCAATATCATCTAAAATCCGGTCGCTGGCCTGCCCGTCCCCGTATGGGTTCTTAGCTTCAGCCATCTGCTGGTAGGCAGCTGGGTCAGTCAGCAGCTCCAGCATGGCTGCCTTAACCGCGTCTTCTTCAGTGCCAACCAGTTTCAAGGTTCCGGCCTTGACCCCTTCCGGCCGCTCGGTCGTGTCCCGCAAGACCAAAACCGGCTTGCCCAAAGACGGGGCTTCTTCCTGGACGCCGCCAGAGTCGGTCATGATAAAGTAGCTGCGCTTGGCCAGGTTGTGGAAATCGACCACGTCTAAAGGCTTGATCAAGTGAATCCGGGAGTCGCCGCCTAAAACTTCCTTGGCCGCTTCTTGGACTCTTGGCGAGAGGTGAACCGGGTAGACAATTTCAACGTCGTCAGTTTGGTCGACCACGTCCTTCATCACCTTGAAGACCCGCCGCATTGGCTCACCCTGGTTTTCCCGCCGGTGCATGGTGACCAGGATGATCCGCTTGCCCTGGCCAATCTTGTCTAAGACTTCATGCTGGTAGTCGGCCTGGACGGTTTGGGCCAGGGCATCGATGGCCGTGTTGCCCGTGACAAAAATATTTTCTTCCGGGTGACCTTCTTTTAAAAGGTTGGCCCGGCTGACAGAGGTCGGGGCAAAGTAGAGGTCGGACAAGACATCGGTCAGTTGCCGGTTCATCTCTTCCGGGAAAGGAGAATACTTATTCCAGGTTCTAAGGCCCGCTTCAACGTGGCCCAGGGGAGTCTGCTGGTAAAAGGCAGCCAGGCTGGCGGCAAAGGAAGTCGTCGTGTCCCCGTGGACCAGGACGATATCCGGCTTTTCTTCCTGGATGATCTGGCTTAAAGCAGTCAAAACCCGGGTGGTGATGTCAGCCAGGGTCTGCTGGGGCTGCATGATGTTTAAGTCGTAGTCCGGCTGGATTTTAAAAATCTCCAGAACCTGGTCCAGCATTTCCCGGTGCTGGGCCGTGACTACCGTAACTGCCTGGAAGCGGTCGTCACTGATCAGCTTGAGCACCAGGGGGGCCATCTTGATGGCTTCTGGCCTGGTACCGAAAACGGTCATTACTTTAATTTTCTGCATACTTAATCTCCTTAGCAAATTGCTAACTTAATCATAGCAAAAAGGCGCGAAAGCGGCGCATTTTTCATAAAATAATCGATACATTATTTTTGAGGTGAACTATGACAGTCAATATTTTTCCCCTCCTGGGTGACAGCCTCTTGATCATCCTGGCCGGCTTCAGCCTGGTCTACTCCTTTGACGGGTCCTTGGGGCAAAAGACGCGGCGGATTTTAAGAATTACCAGCCTCCTTTTGCTCCTGGCCATCATCCTCTTGACCATTTGGACCCTGCAGCATCCCCTGCTTATCAATTGATGAGGCGGAAAAACTGAATAGCACAAAAAAATAAGGAATCAGTCCAGCTGATCCCTTATTTCTTTACTCTTTTTACTGCATTATTAGCTGTTCGCCTTGGCTTGGTGCTTTAATTCCAGCTTTCTGAGCCATGGCAAGAGGAAGCCAGTCCCGAAGAGGACGATAACGGTGATGATGTTCATCCAGAGCTGCTTGGTCCATTGCGGACTTTCAAAAGTAACGTCTTGCGGCAGGAAGCCCATCGTCGCACAGATGAAGGTGAAGATGAAGCACCACCAGCCGACCGCCAGGGCTCCCTTGTTGTTTCTGATGAAGACGAAGTCGTCCTTGGCAAAAGTCTTGTGCCGGTAGCGGAAGGCTAAGAAGGCCAGGAAGACTACGGAAGTCTTATACGGGGATACGATCCCGTTCAAGTTCAAGAGCCAGTTAAAGATATCGTTGATTTCCGGCAAGGTCCCTGACAAAAGCAAAAGGAAGAGAGTGATGCTGCAAGTCAGCACGTAACTGTTAACAGGCAGCCCATCCTTGTTCTTCTTTCTGAGCCAGCTTGGCATGTACTTTTCAGAAGTGTCAGAGGCAAAGACCCGGCTGGCGGAGTCGATCAAGGCGGCCAGGTCGGCCATGAAGTTCAAGAGGCAGACGATGGCGTACATGTACATGAGACTCTTACCCATGCCGGCTTCTTCACCCAGAAGCTGGAAGGCGTAGAAGGCCCCGTTCATCTTAAAGTCGTGCGGGATGTGTTTAGCGTCAAAGAGGACGGCCAGACCAAGAGTTTCGGTCAAGGTCATGAAGACCGTCATGGCAAAAAGCATCCACATTGACTTCGGGAATTCTTTGCGGGGGTTCTTCAGCCGGGTAACGTAAGGCGCGGCCAGTTCCGCCCCGGACATGGCAAAGATCAAAAGGCCAGTCGTGGAGAAGTAGTGGACGCTGAAGTTCGGCTTAAAGCTGGACCATTCCATCTTGGTGGCGATGTGTCCGCCGTGCATGAGAGCCCAGATGATCAGGATCACGAAGATCACGGACATGGCGAACATGGCAATCCCCCCGATCAAGGACAGAAGGTCCAGGGAGTTTTTATATGCACTTTCGCACAAGATAAAGATCAAGATGATGACAAAGGTCAAAAGGCCGAACATGAAAGGTGACATGTGCTTGCCTAAAGCGTTGTTACCCAGGATCATCCAGGAAATGGAAACGATGATGGAGTTGGACACGTCCACCAGGTAGGGCACGGTTTGGGCCCAGTACATCCAGCTGGTAGCGTAGCCTAATACGTCGCTGCCCGTCCCCCGCCGGATCCAGGAGGCCAGGCCCCCTTCTTCAGTATCCTTGTAGGCCAGGCCCAATTGGGTGGCGATCAAGGTATATGGCAATTGGTAGCAAATCAAAAGGAAAATCCATGAAAAGATTACGGACAGACCTTGGTTTTGGTATGGGTAGAAAACATCTTCAAAGCGGATGATGGTGACGAAGTCGAGCATCGCCAAGGTCAACCAGGCCATGTAGTGCTTTTTTGGGGTTTCTTCAATCATTCTGTAAATCGAGCTCCTTATTGGTCAAATTGTCTTAAGCGGCAATTTGCCTGGACGGGGGCTTATTTTGACGCTTTAAAAAGCTGGTCACTGCACCGTCTCCAATCAAAAAAGTGTCGTTTTCATTTTATTACTATTGTTTTGAAAATTCTATAGTTTTTTCAATTTATTCTTGCAATTGGCGAATTTGATAAAAATTCTTTCAATCGTTAAGTGAAAGTTATCCGCATACCGGTCATTAGCCAGCTTTTAGTAAAAAATATTTGGTTAATTTGCTCTTGGCAAGAACAGCAGGCCTTTTTCGTGTAAGTAAACGCGCAAAAAGTAAACATCACTCAATGCGTCAATCAAGAATGCTTTTTGGCAAAAAAAGCTTGAAAGTGTATAATTTACCTATGCATACTACAATTTTTATAAAGATACTGAATTGAGTGGTACGCGCTTTTATGAAAAATGCCAAGTAACAGAAAGGAACAGATATGAAAAAGTTTTTGCGAGTACCCGCGACACCTTTGTCCGCTACAGCTATTCTCGACTCTTTGTATTGTCTCTTTGTTGGCCATTCCTACTTGCGGGTTGCCTTTCTTAAGCTGACCGGCGGTAATGGCATCCCCGACTAGCTTCAAATCGCGGTCATCGCCGGTATCCTCTTGTTTCTCTCTCAATATGACTGGTTCTTTGATCATTTTCTCCGCGATGAACGTGACCGCAAGAACAAGTAGCAACTTCCATCAACCCATGAAACAGAAAGGAATTTTTCAATGCATTATCTAGCAATCGCTGCTAAAAAAGAGCTTCTGCCCTATCTGCCAATCGACTGGCCCAAAACTGAACTGACCGAGCTGGTCAACCCCGCAAGCCTGGCTGCCATAGTCATCGATGAAAAAGACAGCCGGTCCCGGGGCATCTACCAGACCATGAAGGAAAAGCTGGGTCTGGACTTGCCCTTGATCGAATTTACTCCTGAGACCTCTCCAGCTAAAATCAGCCGCTTGGCCCAGACCTACGAAGAAGCCAACGTTCCCCGCTTCATCCGGGAGCTGACGGCTTTTTCTGACCAAGACGACCTGGTCTTCGATACTCCTGGCCACCACAACGGCCGCTTCTATGACCGCCACCCAGCTGGAGCAGTCTTGCGCAACTTCTTCGGTGACAACTACTTCAGAGCCGATACTTCTGACTGCGTCTCAGAACTCGGCGATATGATGAACCACACTGGCGGGCCCTTAGAAGCCCAGCAAGAAGCAGCTAAAGCCTTCAATGCCGACAAGGTCTACTTCTGCACCAACGGCACAACCAGCGCCAACACTATCTGCACCACCGCCCTTTTAGATGAAGGCGACCTGGTCCTTTTTGACCGCAACAACCACAAGTCCATCTACAACAGCGCCCTGGTCATGACCGGGGCAAGCCGGTCTACCTGCCAACTGACCGGAACGCTGACGGCTTGATCGGGCCTTTGACCGCCGCCAGTCTTGATGAAGACTTGATCCGCCGGGAAATCGCCAAGGTCGCCCCTGGCCGCGCCAAGGCTGACCGACCTTTCCGCCTGGCGGTTCTGCAGCTGGAAACCTACGACGGCATCTTCTATGACGCCAAGCTTATCTTGAAAAAGCTCGGCCGCCTCTGTGACTACATCCTCTTTGACTGCGCCTGGGGCGGCTATGAACAATTTGTCGACGTCCTCAGAGACTTCTCTCCTTTCCAGCAGACCTACGGCCCCGATGACCCAGGCATCCTGGTCACCCAGTCCGTCCACAAGCAGCAAGCCGGCGTGGGCCAGGCCTCCCAGATTTTGAAAAAAGACAGCCACATCAAGGGACAAAAGCGCTACGTCGACCACAAGCACTTTAACCATGCCTACATGAAGTACGTTACGACCAGCTACTCCTACCCGGTCTACGCTTCTCTTGTCGTTAACAGCGCCATGGCTGCTTCACCGGCCGTTAACAGCTGGTGGAACGATACGGTTAAATTAGGCATCGACTTCCGCAAGCGCCTTTTAAAGGAAAGCAAGCTCTTTAAGCCCCTCGTTCCCCCAACTGTCCACGGGCAAAAGTGGGAGAACCTGCCAACTGATGTCTTGGCCCAGGACCCGGAAGCCTGGAAACTGTCCCCAGATGATGACTGGCACGGCTTCAAATTGCTTGCTCCGGGTGAAGTTGCCCTAAGCCCGGTAAAAGTCACCTTGATGACACCCGGCATTGACCTGGCAAAAGCTGCCTTCACCGAAGAAGGCATCCCTGGCGCCATCGTTTCCCTCTACCTGCATGAAAAGCACATCATCCCGGAAAAGTCCGACAGCTACTCCACCCTCTACCTGCTCACGCCAGGCGAGGGGCAAGTCGATATGAACGGCCTTTTCTCGGCCTTAATGGCCTTTGAAGAAGCCTACTTGACTAAGGCGCCCCTGTCTGCCATCATGCCGGAATTAGTAGCCCAGTACCCTGACCGCTACGAGGGTTATACCCTCTACCAGCTCTGCCAGGAGCTCCACCACTACTACCAAGAGCATGAGATCTTTAAGCTCCAGCAAGCTCTTTTCCTAAAGGATAGCTTCCAAAATTACGAGCTGACGCCAAAAGAAGCTGACCGCGAATTCGCCCACGGCAACAGCGAACTGGTCAAACTGGCCGACGCCAAGGGCCGCATGGCCTTGGAAGGCGCCCTCCCTTACCCGCCTGGTGTCTTCATCGTGGCACCTGGTGAACGCTGGCAGGACCTGGATGTTGCCTACTTCCAAGTCTTGATCGGCGCTGCCCGAAAGTTCCCGGGACTTGATCCGGAAATCCAAGGGGTCTACCAAGAGGACGGCGAAGTCTGGGCTGAAGTCCTTAAAGAATCTTGAGCTGACAAAAAACGTTGACACAATCTCGTGTCAACGTTTTTTCTATCTTCTGAACTATTTTTTATTTTTTCTTTTTCCCTTAGTCACCAAAGAGAACTGACTTGACCGCGTTGGTCACGGCGATCTTGTCATGAGCGTAGGTCAAACCGCCCTGCATGTAGACAGCGTAGGGCGGACGGATCGGGCCGTCAGCTGAGAATTCAACCGTTGACCCGGAGACAAAGGCCCCCCCGGCCATAATGACTTCATCTTCGTAGCCCCGCATGTGGCTTGGAATTGGGGTAACAAAGGAGTCAACCGGTGAGTTCTTCTGCACTTCCTGGCAAAACTTGATCATCTTTTCCTTGTCGTTGAAGGTGATCAGTTCGATCAGGTCAGTCCGCGGGGCATCCCACTTAGGAGACACGTCGAAGCCCAGCTTTTCCATCAAGGCGGCTGAGTAGATCATCCCCTTGATGGCTTCCCCGGTCACGTTTGGCGCCAGGAAGAAGCCTTCGTAGAACTCATGCAGGCTGTTTAAGGTTGGCCCTTCTGAGTCGCTGATCCCCGGGGCAAAAAGCCGGCTGGCTGCCCGGTGGATCAAGCCTTTTCTGCCGACGATGTAGCCACCAGTCTGGGCAATCCCGCCCCCGGCATTCTTGATCAAAGAACCGGCCATGAAGTCGGCCCCATATTCAGTCGGCTCATGCTTTTCCGAAAACTCCCCGTAGCAGTTGTCAACGAAGATCAAGGACTGGGGACTGACTTCCTTGATAAAGTCGATCATTTCCTTGACCTTGGCAACCGGGAAGCTTTCCCGGGTGTCGTAACCCCGGGACCGCTGAATAGCCACGATCTTCGGCTGGTCCCGCTTTAAGATCTTTTCCCCCTCTTCAAAGTCGACGCTGCCGTCTTCTTTTAGCGGCACATAGGAGAACTTGACCCCCTTTTCAATCAAGGTGCCGGCCTTGTCTGGGGTAAGGCCGATAGCGTGCTGCAGGGTGTCGTAAGGCATCCCCGTCAGGTAAGTCAAAGTGTCGCCTGGCACCAGGTTGCCGTCAAGGGCGGTTGCCAGGGTGTGGGTCCCGGAAACGAATTGCGGCCGCACCAGGGCGTCTTCAGTGTGGAAAACCTGGGCGTAGACCCGCTCCAGCTTGTCCCGGCCTTCATCGTCGTCCCCGTAGCCGTTGGTCCCCTTCAAGTCAGATTCAGCGACCGCGTTGTCCACGAAGGCTTCCAGGACCTTGGCCTGATTGTAAATAACCTGTTCGTCGATTTCATGCAGGCGGCCGGCGATCTGCTCGTCGACTTCCTTAACAATTTTTGCTAATTCTTCTGGTAAATTGTTCATCAAAAAATCCCTCTGTTTGTTCTTTGTTACTTACCTATCTTAAACCAAAAAGGCAGCTTTTTAAATAAAAAATAGCCTTCCATGCAATATGGAAAGCTATTTGCAAAAGTTCTATTGTTCGCTGGCTGCCTTTTCCGGCAAGATCAGGTTCAAGAGAATCCCGAAGACCGTAGCCAAACCGATGCTGGTCAGCTGGAATGAGCCGATCTTGAGGTAGGTGCCCCCGATCCCGATAACCAGGATGACGGAAGCGATGACCAGGTTTCGCTTCTTTTCAAAGTCGACCTTGTTGTCAACCAGGATCCGCAGGCCGTTGGCCGCGATCATCCCGAAGAGCAGGAAGGAGATCCCCCCGATAACCGGGGTTGGGATGGATTCGATCACCGCTGACACCTTGCCGACGAAGGAGAAGACGATGGCGAAGAAGGCTGCCCCGCCCAAGACGAAGACGCTGTGGACCTTGGTCATGGCCAAAACGCCGATGTTTTCCCCGTAGGAGGTGGTTGGCGGGCCGCCTAAAAAGCCGGCGACGATGCTGGAAAGACCGTCGCCCAGCAGGGTCCGGTGCAGGCCCGGGTCTTCAAAGAAGTTCCGCTTGGTCAATTTGTTTAAGACCATGATGTGGCCCATGTGCTCAGTCATAGTAACAAAAGCAATTGGCGCCATAGTGATGATGGCGGCCGGATACCACTTGAACTTGTAACTGACGCCTAAAACATCAAAGGCGGGCAAAGAGAACCACTTGGCACTTTCAACGCCGGACAGGTCAACGATCCCGCAGAAGAGGGCCATGAGGTAGCCGCAGATGATCCCCAGCAAAACCGGTATCATGCTCGGGAAGCCCTCCAAAAACATGTTGAAGATAATGGTAATAACCAGGGTAAAAATCGCTACCCCGAAGTAAGTCAGGCTGTACTTGCCGCTGGCGTTGAACATGGCGTCGTTAGCCGCGGTCGTCGCTAGTGACAGGCCGATAACGATGATGATCGGGCCAACCACGATTGGCTGCAGGATCTTGTCCAGCCAGCGGGAACCGAAGCGGGCGATCAAGAGGGCCACGATGACGTAGACCAGACCAGCCGCGATGGCCCCCTGCCCTACGGCCGGGTAGCCGTAATTTTTCATCAAGGCCTGCATAGTAGCGATAAAGGCAAAAGATGAGCCCAGGTAGGCTGGGATCTTCGCCTGGGTGCAGAGGATGTAGACCAAGGTCCCCACCCCTGAACAGAAGAGGGCGATGCTTGGCTTTAAGCCGATTAAAAGCGGAACCAGGACGGTCGAACCGAACATGGTGAAGAGGTGCTGGATTGAGAGCAGCAGCCAGGGACCGAACTTCGGCTTGTCCTGGACGTCCAAAACCGCTTCAGGGTTCCGGAATGTCTTGTCTTCTTTCAAAAGAAATCTTCCTTTCCAAATACTGGAACCCGGAACAGGAATGTCCTTGTCAGCCTCACGGGACTGAATTTAAAGGTTCCTTAACAATTGACTACTTTAGCCTACTAATAATATTATTTTTTGTCAAGGAAGACGAAAAAGCCGCGGCTGACAAAGCTTCAGCCGTGGACTTGAACTATCTGAGGAAAAATATGGTTTATTGGAATAGATTAAGGAGTATTTTAATGACAATTAATGGGCCGGACTGATGAAGTATTCCGGCTTGCAGATCTTGGTCCAGTCAACGAAGATCTTCTTCATCAGGTAGCCAACCGCGAATGGCACGACTACCCAGACGATGACCAGCACCAGCACGTTGTGGAAGCCGGCATTGTAGACTGCTAAAGGAGAAACCGCCCCGATCAAGCCGAAACCACCGGAAGCCGGGGTCCCCTGCATGCCAAGGATTGGCACGGAGAGAGTTGAGATAGCCGCTGTTAAAGCGATCGGGATCCCGATCACTGGGTATCTCAGGAAGTTTGGCATCATCATCTTGATGGCGCCTAAGAAGATAGCAACTTGCACACCTGGCTTGTCAACCTTCATGGTTGCCCAGAAAAGGAAGGCAGCGGTACTTGCCAGACCGAAACCAGCTGCGGCAGAACCCATGCCGGCCAGGCCGATGGCCACGGAGATGGCTACAGTTGACAGCGGGGTAACGATGATGATCGCGAAGGACATGGCGATCAGGATACACATGGGTATGGAGCCAGCTTGGTGAAGGTGTTGATCACGTCACCGATGGCCGTGGTTACCAGGGATACGTAAGGCTTGGTCAAGCTGCCCAGGAAACCGACGCCAGTCCCGGCCAGGATTGAGAAGAAGACGATCCCCAGTGAGCCGAAACGGTTGCCGACCCACTTGATGAAGAGAACAGCAACGGCTGCCGTCAGCATGGTGTTGATAACGTCCCCCATCCCAGCTAATTGGAAGCTGGTGGTAGTTACACGCCCTTAACCGTGGTAGTTACCGCGGTCACACAGCCGGAGCCCAGGAAGGCTGCCCCGCCCACACAGGCTGCTTCAGTATAGCCCAGGTTGAACTGTTTGGCGGTTGAGAAACCGCACATTACGGCAAAGAAGTATTGGAAGACGGTCACACTGTGCAAAAGATTGGCCACAATCGCGTTGCTTCCTGCGATGGGAGTCAAGAAGGTTGACAAAATGGCACTTGGTAAAAGTGACACGATAATGGCAGTCGCTGAACCATTAAGGACTTTCATCGTAAATGATCCAACTGTTTCTTTTGTTTGAGTTGTTTCAGACATATAGTGGTTCAGTATAAATTCTTGTGTAAATAGAAAATAGGCAACAAAAAAGAAGGGTTGTCCCTTACAATGTTAATAACGACAA
>NZ_AZCR01000159.1 GCF_001433875.1 Lactobacillus delbrueckii subsp. delbrueckii DSM 20074 = JCM 1012 | reverse complement strand
CTGCTCTTCCAGCTCTTTGATCCGTTGTTTGTCCTTGCTTTTGGGCATTCTTGGGTGGTCTACCTTTCTTCTTGGTAATGACAGTATACCCGCTTTCTTTAAAAGAGCGAAGCCAATTTGCAAGAATTCCTGTATTTGTAAGCCCTAAGTCTAGAGAAACCTGGCTAAGTGCTTCACCGCCTAGCAGAACTCTATCAATGGCAGCAAGCTTGAAATTAGCAGTATATTTCTGTTGAGGTCGATCCAGAATATCTTCACCATGCTTTTG
>NZ_AZCR01000158.1 GCF_001433875.1 Lactobacillus delbrueckii subsp. delbrueckii DSM 20074 = JCM 1012 | reverse complement strand
TACTATATAAAGTGGAGATGAAGCCAATGCCGTGAGCTCTTTGGACACATGATGTCGTAAATAAAACTGGCAGCTTCACCATTCAATTGAGAATCTCGTCTAAGTATGTTGGCTGTTAAAGTCCGGTTGAGAAAATTAGATCTGATTGAATTGGGTGAAGGAAGCTCATCTCCAAGTAAAGCGGAGGTTTATTCTTATGGATTCATTGAAAACTGTTTTCGGTATTGATGTTAGCAGCCGGAAGTCTAACGTATGCATTATGGTCAAT
>NZ_AZCR01000157.1 GCF_001433875.1 Lactobacillus delbrueckii subsp. delbrueckii DSM 20074 = JCM 1012 | reverse complement strand
GCTCATGCAAAAGATGGGCTTATTCGCCATCTCAATCCGCAAGAAACGCAAATACAGCAGCTATTACGGCGTTCAAGGCAAGATCAAGCCAGACTTAATCAAGCGCAATTTTTACGCAATTATTCCTGACAGACATTGGTTTACTGACGTGACTGAATTCCATCTTAAAGATCAAAAGTTCTACCTTTCTCCAATTATCGATGGTTGTACCCAAGAAATCATCTCCTACAACATTTCTAGGCACCCAGACCTTAAGCAAGTGATGACCATG
>NZ_AZCR01000156.1 GCF_001433875.1 Lactobacillus delbrueckii subsp. delbrueckii DSM 20074 = JCM 1012 | reverse complement strand
GCTCATGCAAAAGATGGGCTTATTCGCCATCTCAATCCGCAAGAAACGCAAATACAGCAGCTATTACGGCGTTCAAGGCAAAATCAAGCCAGACTTAATCAAGCGCAATTTCTACGCAATTATTCCTAACAGACATTGGTTTACCGACGTGACTGAATTCCATCTTAAAGATCAAAAGCTCTACCTTTCGCCAATTATCGATGGTTGTACCCAAGAAATCATCTCCTACAACATTTCTAGGCACCCAGACCTTAAGCAAGTGATGACCATG
>NZ_AZCR01000155.1 GCF_001433875.1 Lactobacillus delbrueckii subsp. delbrueckii DSM 20074 = JCM 1012 | reverse complement strand
GGCTGGCGTATCAGCTCAATCTTTTCGAGCTCTTTCAGTGCCGAAGGTACGCTCAGATAGTTAGGCTTGCCCGGCATTTCGGCTTTGCGCTTTCTCAAAAGCGTGTAGATTCTTGCTCGGATTATCAAAGCAATGAACTGAATGAAGATCTTAGCTTCAGCCGCCTGGCTGCTTGCGACTCTGAATGAGCGATTGCCAAGGAAGGTCTTATCACTGCCAAACAGCTTCTCTGAGATATCGCGGCTCTTGTAAAGATTCAAGGCTTCAGAGGC
>NZ_AZCR01000154.1 GCF_001433875.1 Lactobacillus delbrueckii subsp. delbrueckii DSM 20074 = JCM 1012 | reverse complement strand
TAGCAAGTTTGATTTCTTTAGTGTATTTAGTCATGAAAATAACCCCCGAAATTAGTGTCCTAATTTCGGGGGTCATATCATTTTTCTGTAACTTTTTTCTTAATCATGCTTTTATCGGCGGCAAACATTTTCTCCCCATCTTGCCCAATTGTCCATTTTTCACTAAAATATCATTAGGATAAAAGTTTTTACTTCGTCGATTGTAAAATCAAATTGAACACTGTTCCGATCCAGTAAGAAAAATCGTTTTCACTGGATCAGAGCACAAAAAAT
>NZ_AZCR01000153.1 GCF_001433875.1 Lactobacillus delbrueckii subsp. delbrueckii DSM 20074 = JCM 1012 | reverse complement strand
TTTTCACCATATTCATTGCCGCTGCTGCAGGAAAGCAGGGTGGCAAGCCCCTTGTCAATGCCGATTGCCTTCTTTGAATCATTGCTGTAATGCTTGCTAGAGATCAGCTTATGAACTTCAAGGCGCTGCTTGACGCGGTCAAGCACCACTGTGATATCGCCGGTGCTTGGATAACTCCACGGGCTGGCCATCTCCACAGAAAACTGCTTTCTAGGCACGTCTGAACTGAATGAAAAAGTATTTCCCTCAAATGCCCAATTCAAGTCACACTTCATG
>NZ_AZCR01000152.1 GCF_001433875.1 Lactobacillus delbrueckii subsp. delbrueckii DSM 20074 = JCM 1012 | reverse complement strand
GAAAGACCTGATTTAAAGAATAAGACACCTTTGTTAGGCATAACATCTTGAGTAGCAACTGACAGTTCTGTATAATTCATAATAAGAAGGGCTCCTGTGTTTTTGTCGTTATTAACATTGTAAGGGACAAACCTTCTTTTTTTGTTGCCTATTTTCTATTTACACAAGAATTTATACTGAACCAATTTTTCTACGAAAAAACTGCCGCCAATTGCAAGAATAAATTGAACACTTACCATAACATCTGGCAGATTTTGACTATCTACGCCGGTAAATGCGGTCAAG
>NZ_AZCR01000151.1 GCF_001433875.1 Lactobacillus delbrueckii subsp. delbrueckii DSM 20074 = JCM 1012 | reverse complement strand
GGAAAGAGGTCGCATCAGAATGCAAGAGTCATCCAAGAAAGCAAAAAGCTCTTCAGTCAAGCAGACAGTGAAAAAGACTCAGCCCAAGACAGTTAGAGTCTACTCCAAAAAGATAAGCGATGAAGAATTTGCCAGAATGTCCGACTTTTTTGAAAGATACGGCAGATGCCGGCATTTCTTTTTGAACCGCTACTGCGGCATCAAGTCGATGCTAGCGGTTAATAACTGGCAGGCTCTGCGTAACCAAGTTCGCAAGTGGGACAAGCCGGTTAAAGGCTCAAAAGGCAAGCT
>NZ_AZCR01000150.1 GCF_001433875.1 Lactobacillus delbrueckii subsp. delbrueckii DSM 20074 = JCM 1012 | reverse complement strand
TTACCCCACCAACTAGCTAATGCGCCGCGGGCTCATCCTAAAGTGACAGCTTGCGCCGCCTTTCAAACTTGAATCATGCGATTCATGTTGTTATCCGGTATTAGCACCTGTTTCCAAGTGGTATCCCAGTCTTTAGGGCAGATTGCCCACGTGTTACTCACCCATCCGCCGCTAGCGTCCAACAAATCACCCCGAAGGGATCTTTGAATTCAGCTCGCTCGACTTGCATGTATTAGGCACGCCGCCAGCGTTCGTCCTGAGCCAGGATCAAACTCTCAATTTGAAAATTGAG
>NZ_AZCR01000015.1:3205-30456 GCF_001433875.1 Lactobacillus delbrueckii subsp. delbrueckii DSM 20074 = JCM 1012 | reverse complement strand
CGCATTTACCGGCGTAGATAGTCAAAATCTGCCAGATGTTATGGTAAGTGTTCAATTTATTCTTGCAATTGGCGTTTCTTTATTTCTTTAATTTCTTTAGATCTTTTTCTTTTTTCTGTTTTGTTTTCTGTTGATTTTTTAAAAAATTACTTGCCCAGCGGCACGTTGAACCACAGGTTGTTCAGGAAGCCTGAGAAGATCAAGAAGCTGAGGCAGACCACGTTGAAGGTCACGAAAATTGCCACCGCTTCAGTGAACTTGTTGTGCTTGACCAGCTTGTGCTTCTTCTTGAAGCGGAACCAGATGTCGTTGATGATGATGGCCACGGCGTGGTAAAGACCGTAGACGATGTAGTACCAGGTCAAACCGTGCCAGACCCCCATTACCATGAAGTTGACCAGGTAGGCCACTTGCGACAGGCGGTTCCGGTTCTTGATCAACCGCTTCTTCATCGCGAAGAAGGTGAAGCGCATGAAGATGAAGTCTCTGAACCAGAAGGACAGAGTCATGTGCCAGCGGTTCCAGAATTCCTTGATGTTGTGGGCCGCGAAAGGCTTGTTGAAGTTCATCGGCGTGTGGATGCCCATAAAGTAGGAAATCGACACGGCGAAGAGGGAGTAGCCCGCGAAGTCAAAGAACAGGTACATTGAGTAGCAGTACATGACCCCTAAAAGCCACCAGGACAGGTGCAAAGGATACATCCGCCCGGCCAGGATGGCCTGCTGCTCAAGGTATGGCAGGCAGTAGGTCCCGAAGAACCAGCCCAGGAGGAACTTGTACAAGAAGCCCTGGAAGAGGTATCTGACCGCGTAAGAGAGGTCCTTAATGTAGTCTTCCCGGCTCGGTGCCTTGTCATAGTCCTTGACGAAGCGGCGGTAGCGGTCGATCGGGCCGCTGGAGATGGTCGGGAAAAACAAGAGGAAGCGGGCGTACATAACCGGATCCACCTGCTTGATCGTCCCGTCGCGCAGCTCCATGACCACCTGGACCGTCTTGAAGGTCAGGTAGGAAATCCCTAAGAAGCCGAAGTCGATCCCCTGCTTGTGGGGCACGATCGGCCAGATTTTTACCCCGACCAAAGGCAGGATAGCCAGGATCACGGCCAGGCAGAATACCCAGGTCTTATTGGCCTTCCCCGTCTTCTTCCGGTAGTGCTGGTAGGCAAAAGTCACCAGGAACTGGTAGACGATATAGCAGATCAAGGTTACCCCCTGCTGCCACTTGTCCGCGTCGAAGATGAGGAAGATGAAAGCAAGGGAGACCAAGGCTTCGTACCACTTGTAGCGCTTGCCGAAGTAAAGGCCGATGATCAAAGGCAAAAGCGCGATCAACAGGTAGACAAAGTACTGCGGGTTTTCATATGGTTGCAGATTTATCACGCCTGGTTAACCTCCTTGATGACCGCCTTGATGTCGACCTTCCCGTTCTGGGAGATCGGCAGGGCGTCTTTGTAAAGGTAGCGCTGCGGGATCATGTACGGCATCACGTCCTTGGCCAGGCCGTCTCTGATCTGCTTGGTAATGGTCCCTTCAGCGAACTTGCGGCGGACCCCGTCGTTTAACTCAACCACGGCTACCAATTGCTTGATCGTGTGGTCAGGCTTGTAGATCGGGGCAGCAACCGCGTGGCGGACCAGCGGATTCTGGTTCATGTAAAAGTTGATTTCTTCCAGCTCGATCCGGTAGCCGTTGAACTTGATCTGGAAACCGATCCGGCCCTTGTAGAAGAGCAGGTCCCCGTCAAAGTAGCCCACGTCCCCGGTCCGGTAGTGCTGAACGCCGTCTTCCTGGTAAAAGGCTTCTTCGGTCTTTTCCGGGTTATTGATGTAGCCCTTGGAAACTGACGGGCCGGCGATGATCATTTCCCCGCTCTTGCCGTCATCGCCCTGGCTGAGGTCAATAGTGATTTCCGTATCTTCCTTGACATAGCCGATTGGCAGGCGGTCATATTTTTCCAGAATTTCCGGGGTGATCTCCACTTGCGTGACTGCCACGGTCGCTTCTGTTGGCCCGTAGGTATTAAAAATCCGGCTGTCCGGGAAACGTTTCTTGAGCATTTCAACTTCCTTGCGGGGCAGTTCTTCCCCGCAGAAGAGGAAGTGGCTGAGGCCGGCGTGGTGTTCTGCGTCAAAAGTCCGGTCCAGGAAGCACATTTGGGCAAAGGACGGAGTTGACACCCAGACATTTACGTCGGTTTCCGGCAAGGCCTTGAAGAGCTGGGCAAAGTTTTCCGTCACTTCGTGAGGCAAAACAACCAGTTCCCCGCCGCTCAACAGGGCCGGGTAGATGCTCATGACTGACAGGTCAAATGAGTAAGGGGCCTGGGCCAAAAAGCGCGGATGGTCCGGCAGGTCAAAGTCCTTCAGTTCCCAGTCAACGAAGCTAACCAGGTTGTCGTGGCTGATCTGGACCCCCTTAGGCTTACCGGTCGTCCCGGAAGTACAAATGATGTAGAAGTTTTCATCGCCCTTGACGTAGTCTGCCTCATCCGCAGTCCCCTCTTCCGGAACGTCGTCCGGCTTAAGCAGGGTCAAGTCGCCCAGGTCGACTTCCGGCAAGTCGCTGATGGCGATCAAGACCGGGGAGGCAGAGACTTCTCTGACCAGGTCGATTCTTTCAGCGTTAGAATAGTCGGCGATTGGCACGTAGCAGTGCCCGCTCTTTACACAACCTAAGAAGCAAGCCAGCATGTCAAAAGTCTGCCCGCCCCAAATCATAACGGGTACCTTGGCCGGTGCTTTTTCCTTTAACAAGGCTGCCCAGCTGTTAGCCCGCTTGATCAAGTCAGCGTAGGTGTTCTTTTGACCCAGGTAGTCGTAAACTACCCGGTCTGGTTCTCTTTGCGCGATCTCATCGATCGTCTTGACAATATTTCTCATTTCCACTCAACTCTCCTAAAATTCATTGTAAATAAAGCCAGTTGAACCCAAACCACAATATTCATACAAATAAATCAAGCCTAATAAAATGAGGCTGTAAAGCAGGGTTCGCAGGATAAAAGACCGGATGACCTTCCCCCGGCTGACTGGTGTCTTGTCTTCCATTAAGCTCATCTCCTCTTCTTTTCACCAGAGTCTGCTATCCCAATAGAATGAAACAACACAACTTACTTTTTTATTACAGTCAACTGTAACACATTATTCATATTTCGTTCACAGTCTTCTGACATTTTACCATTTCTTAACGTATTAAAAAACACAAAAAACTAGTCCTTCACCTTATATTTTTGCAAAAAACTACTTCAATTCGGCCTTACGCTCCTGGCTGTAGCAGAACAAAAGCGGAATTGAAGGCAGGAAGCCGACGAAGAACATCGCGATCAAGCTCATCCGCAAAACGTAGCTTGGGGACTGCCACTTGTCCAGCTTGGCGGTCGCCAGCACGTAGGCCGCGTACAAAACGACCAGGGCCAGGCCCCACAAGAAGCTGGCGTAATGAGTGACCTGGTAGAGGTAGAGCAGGCTGCTGGCCGGGATCAGGCAGGACCAGCCGGAAATCTGCACGTCGATGATGATTTTCTTAGCAAGTTGGCTATCCATTTTTTATTGTCTCCTTTATATGATATTCGCTATTTATCAGTTATTGTCCAGCAGGGCGTTGATATTGACCGACAGGGTCCGGTCCATGACCGTGATATCCTGGCGGGCATACTGGCTGGAGGCCGATTCAAAGAGGCAGAGCAGCTGGCCCTTATAGACTGTGATCTGCTCTAAGTAAGGCGGCATCCTGACCACCTGCTCGGCATTTGACTCGTCGAGGTTGTTCACGGCCGTGATCGGGAAGATGTAGAGCTTGGAATCCTGGCTGCCATATGACTGGCTGAGGAAAATTTTGTCCCCGTAGATGGCCAGGCCCTGGATCTGCTTGTTCATACTGGTCGTCCCGTCCGGGTCAGACCAGGAAACGGACTCGTTGATACTGGAAATCTCACTGGTGGTGATGGTGTTTTTGTACTGGCCGGACCGGGCCAGCTTGTAGCTGGCGACCTTGCCATGGCCATTTTCATTGAAGTAGCCGACAAAGAGCTGGTCATCGTAATAAGTCAGAGCTGAGGCCTCGGCGATCGAGTTGATCGGAATCTCATGATCATAAACCAGCTGGTCGCTGGTCTTGGCGCTGGCCACGTATTCGATCAATTTGGCCAAGGAGAAGGACATCAAGGCTGACTGCCCGTCCTTTGACCCGGTCAGCCAGATCTGCATCCCCTTAGGGTCGTAAGCAATCCCGCCCAGGTGCTGCCGGCCTGGCAAGCGGACCGTTTTCAAAAATTTCCCCGTCTTTTTGTCTAAAACATAAATGACCGAGGCATGCCGGTGCTGGCCGTCATAGGCCGTGATCAAAAGATAATTGTAGACTACGGCGATCCCCTGGGGGGTCATGGCGCTGGCTGAAGTAATCTTTTTTGCCTGGTAGTCATAGCTCCGCGTCGAAATGAGGCCCGGGATGACCACGTCCTGGCCCACCGTCGTCCTTTTCGGGATCTGGTAGGCGGCCTGATAGACGAAGCTGTAATTGTCCCGGATCGCCTTCCGGTAGGCTGTCAGCTTGTGCCAGGCCGGGCTGGTGCTGGTTTCGTCCTTGGCCTTGGTCAGCTTAGGCCGGGCCGCCAGCATGGCCTGCTTCATCTGCCACTGGCTGTAAGCCGAATAGGCCCAGTAATAGCCCCAGGCTGCCAGGCCCGCCAGCAGGATTAGGTTAAAAATCAGCAGGCGCAGCTTCCGGTGAAAATGGTGCTTCTTCCGGCTGACTAGTTTCTTTCCGCTTTTTCTGTCTTTTTTGCCCATTGGCCCTCCTTCCGGCCTTTTTTCTGCAATTTTTTCCCCTAAAAAAGAAAATTCCTCTCTATCTTAACAAGCCTGGCCAGGGGCGAAGCACTTTTTTGGCTTTTTTTGAATTTTTTCGCTAAATGTCATACTTTGTTCACATTTCCATTATAATATAATGACCGTAGCAAGCGAGAGCTTGCTACTACACTCAACTTTTTGTTTTTCATTCATACTCCTCCAAAGTAAATGAAAAATATCGACTGACTCCATAGTCGATTCATATCTATCCCTTTCGGCTCACGTGCGTTGCGTGAGCTTTTTTGTTGCTTGAAGAGGTCTTTATAGATCCGCAAGCAATTCTTTACTCTTTGTTAAGGAATTCCAAACCCTTTATTGAGAATTACCCTGTATGATAAACATGTAACGAGCTGGTAGAACTCGTTACAAATACTCCCACTTTTTTATTTCATTCATTCTTACTCCTCCAAAGTAGATGAAAACCAATTAGGCCTGCGCGAGCAGGCCTTTTTCTTTTTCCCAAATAGTTTTATACTTAAATTATGTCAAAACAAAAATTAGCATAGAAAAAATATAAGGAATTAGGTTGATGATTTCAGCAGCTATTCAACGCGTTCTCGCGGAAAAGTCCGGCTCCTTTTTGATTCCGGCCAGCAAGATTGCCATCGTTGAAGAAGACAATCCCCTTTACCATGCCTTCTTGATCTTAACCAAGGTCAAGTACGCCAAGATTCCCGTCTTGAACAAGAAGGGCCAGATCACCGGCCTCTTAAGCCTGGCCATGATCACCGACAAGATGCTGGACCTGGATGGCATTTCCGTTAAGCCTTTGAACAAGTACAAGGTCAAGGATGTCATGGATACTGACTTCGTTTCCATCAACTTTACGAAAAAAGACATCGAGACCCAGCTCCACCTGCTCGTTGACAACAACTTCCTCCCCGTTGTCGACGACCAGGGGGTCTTTCAAGGGATGATCACCAGGCGAGAATGGTTCAAGGCCTTCAACTACCTGGCCCACACTTTTGACGACCACTATGTCACGGTTGACAAGAAGTAGGTCCTTAAATTAGAAGCGAAGAATTAACAATTACAATCATAAGCATTTTCAGTGTAAGAAATCCAATTTGTGCTAAAATATATCTAGTAATCTATATTGTCTTTTAAGATAAAAAGTGTGTATCCACACTCCTTATTTTTACTATTGGGAGGAATAATTCATGAAACGCCAATGGAAATTCATTGTCGTCCTGGTTCTCGGGGCAATTGGACTGATCACTGACAATGTCCTGCACATTCCGGGAATCGCGGAGGTCCTGTTCGACATTGCTGGTGTCTACGTCAGCATCTCCTTAGCCAGGGAAATGTTTGGGGACTTGAAAGAAGGGCACTGGGGCATCGACGTCCTGGCCCTGATCGCGATCATCTCCATGATGATTACCCGGGACTACTGGGCTGAATGGATGATCCTGGTCATGTCTACTGGTGGCGAAAGCCTGGAAGACTACGCGACCGGCCAGGCCAACCGGGAACTGCGGGCCCTTTTGGACAAGAACCCGCAGGTAGCCAGCAAGCTGGTTGACGGCAAGGTAGTTGAAGTCAAGGTTGACGACCTGCAGATCGGCGACCAGGTCTTAATCAAGCCAGGTCAGCAGGTGCCAGTAGACGGGACCATCATTGAAGGCAGCTCTACCTTTGACCAGTCATCTCTGACCGGGGAATCAGTTCCGGTGGACAAGACGGTCGGCGACGACTTGATGTCCGGTTCCCTTAACGGTGAAACCGCCGTAACCATGGAAGTCAAGAAGCTGGCCAAGGACTCTGAATACCAGACCATCGTTGAACTGGTTAAGTCTTCTGCTGCCCAGCCGGCCAAGTTCGTCAAGATGGCGGACCGCTACGCCGTGCCATTTACTATTATTTCATTAATTATCGGGATCGCTGCCTGGGTGACGACCGGGAACTTCACCCGCTTCGCGGAAGTCATGGTCGTTGCCTCCCCATGTCCGCTCTTGATCGCCGCTCCAGTTGCCCTGGTAGCGGGGATGAGCTCCATGTCCAAGCACCACATCATCGTCAAGTCCGGTCCAACCTTGGAACAATTAGCCAAGGCCAAGACTTTTGCCTTCGACAAGACTGGGACTTTGACCCAGAACCAATTGGTCATCCAAGACGTTCTGCCGGAAAACGGCTTTGACAAAGAAACCATCCAAAGCTACGCGGCCAGCCTTGAGCAGCAATCCGACCACATCATCGCCAAGTCCCTGGTTCAAGGGACTGACAAGAACTTGATCCAAGCCGTAAGCAACTTGCAGGAATCAACTGGTAACGGGGTCAGCGGGACCGTTGACGGCAAGTACGTCATGGTCGGTAAGCTTTCCTACGTGGCGCCTGACGCTAACGTAAACAAGGCCAAGACTACTGCTGTCTACGTTTCAGTTGACGGCAAGTACGCCGGCTGCATCACCTTCAAGGACCAGCTGCGGCCAGAAACTCCGCAAACTTTGGCCCGCCTGCGCAAACAAGGCGCAAAGCACATCATGATGCTGACCGGGGACAACAAGGACGTGGCCCAGGCGATCGCTGACGCGGCCGGCGTCGATGACGTCCGGGCCAGCCTTTTGCCAGCCCAGAAGATTGAAGCCATCAAGAACGTGGCGCCTGAAAACCGCCCAGTCGTCATGACCGGGGACGGGATCAACGACGCGCCAAGCTTGACGGCCGCTGACGTCGGCATTGCCATGGGAGCCAAGGGGGCTAGCGCGGCCAGCGAAAGTGCTGACGCGGTCATCATGGTCAACGACTTGAGCAAGATCAACGATGCCGTGGCCATTGCCAAGCACACCATGAAGGTGGCTGAAATCGACGTTATCACTGCCATCGTGGTCGTTATCATTCTGGAACTGGTGGCCTTCACTGGTCTTATTCCGGCCTTCTGGGGCGCTGTTTTGCAGGAAGTGGTCGACATGATCACCATCGTCCTGGCCCTTTTGGCTAAGACCGAACCGAAGAATCCAAAACAGACCGGTTTATGACATGCTCCCCCGACCAAGGTCGGGGGTTTCTTTATAGGCTAGTGCTCACGCACAGCCTACAGCTTCTGAGAACAACCAACTTATTCTTGCAAGCAGGATTGGCCGAAGTCAAGACTGCTTTTTTACTGGTTCTGTCCAGCAAGCTGAACAGCAGTGCAAAAACAGAGGTCAGTCTATTTATCACGGAAGTGCCCCCTCCGACGATTCCGCCAAGCCGCATTGACTGCTGTTTGACGGTACGATTTTTTTCTTGCCCAGCTCTCTCAGAGCTGGGCAAGTCCTTTAAGCAAAATATTGATTGATGCATTGATGTCACGGTCATGATGCGCCTTGCAGAATGGGCAGTCCCATTCCCGCACTGACAGTGGCTTCTTGCCCGTATCCTTGCCGCATTTTGAGCAGATTCGGCTGGTGTATGCTGGATTGACCTTGATGAGAATCTTTCCGTACTTCTTGCACTTGTATTCCAGCATTTCGCGGAATTTACCCCATGACTGACGCAGGATTGAGCGGGCAAGGTGGTGATTCTTTGTCATGTTCTTGATCTTGAGATCTTCAATGACGATGACGTCGTATTCCTTTACCAGCTGATCCGTGATCTTGTGCAGATAGTCATCGCGCTGATTCGTGATGCGGCTCATATAGCGGTTTTTGGCGACATTGGCTTTCTGCCAGTTGCGATAGTCAGACAAGCTTTTTGCGCCAAGAACCTTTTTGTTGGCTTCCTGCTGCGACTTAACCAAAGCCAAATGACGGCGCTTGGATGACTTGCTCTGCCAGATTTCTGCTTGTTTCTCGCAGAAATCCGATGAGAACCTGTCAAACTTTCTGCCGTCTGACAGGATGGCCAAGTGCGTCAGCCCTACGTCAATGCCAACCGCCTTGCCAGTCTTTGGCAAGAAGGCGGTCTTTTTCTCCACGATGAGAGAAAGCCAGTAGCGACCGCAAGCATCGATGCTGATCGTGTAGCGCTTGATCTTGCCGTCGATGACGCCGGTTTTCGATGATCTGACTCTTCTCAGCTTCGGCAGGAACATGTTTCTTTTGCCCATGATCCGGATGCTTGACGACTTGCCAGTATATGACTGCTTGGCGTTATGTTTTGAGTGGAAGCGGGGCTTGCGTCTCGTTCCGGCAAAGAACGCCTCCCAGGCATCGCTGATGTTCTTGGTCACGATTTGGAAGCTGGAGCTGTCGCTTGCCTTGAGGAATGGATATTCGTTCTTCAAAGCGGGAAGCAGATTGTTAAGATCGAATTCCGTTAACAGTTTTAAGCTCTTGTTGTTCTTGTAGCGTCCCTGATAGAGGCTGACAAGTTGATTCCAGAGGAAGCGGTCATTGCCAAAGAACTGTCTAAGTTTGGCTTGTTGTACGAGAGTCGGGTACAATCTGATTTTCACTCCATATTCCGGCAGATCTGACTTGCGCTTGCGTATTGCCATGTCGCTTCCTCCTTTCTAGCGTTTAGTGAAATGGTCTATTCCATTGCGTCTCAATGTATTTCTTGACGACAGCTTCGGTTGTCACTCCAATGCTTCCTGCGTAATAGCTCGGTGACCAGACGTGACCACCCCAGAAGTATTCCTTCATCGTTTCTGGGTACTTTTCAAAAAGCCACTTGGCCGTAATGCCTTTGAGCTTCTTGACGATATTTGTCACGCTCTCTTGGGGTTTGGCAGACAGCAGAATATGCACGTGAGTTGGCATTATTTCCAGAGCCTTGACCGTATACTCATTCTCACGGCAGATCTGAAGGATCTTGTCCTTGAGCGAATCGACAATAATTGGATTAGCCAAGGCTTGGTTGCGATACTTGGTACACCAGACGATGTGGTAATTGAGGTTGTATACGTAGCCTCGCCCATGGATGATATCTGGCTCATCATTTCTGAATTCGTATTTAGTCATATGAGTTGCACCTCCTTTCAGTATTTACAGCTCTCTAGCTATTTATATTATATCACATGTCAAACTAACGTTCACATACTAAGGTAAAAAGGTGGCGATTCAACTCGGCATTGAAATGCCAAGTTTTCTCCCCCCCAACGTAATAAAATTTGTCTTTTCTCCAATTTTTTGCTAAAGTATTATTAGTTAACATAACATTTTTCAGAGGTTGGAGTTTCAAAACTTTCAAGAATTTGCTTCTTTGGGTCAAGAAGCTTTTTCTTGGGAGTTTTTTGTTTTCCAGCCCTTTTTTGAAACGGAGGTCAATATGGAATTTATTGGACAACTGATACTGGTCTTGCTGATGACAACCCTGCTGGGGCAAGTCTTTGCCCGCTTCAACTGGCCCCCGGTCATTGGCCAGCTCTTATCGGGGATCCTGCTGGGACCGGCTCTTTTGGGCTGGATCCACCCTAACGAAACGATGACTCTCTTCTCCGACATCGGGGTTATCATGCTGATGTTTTTAGCCGGGATGGAAAGCGACCTGGACTTGCTGAAGAAGTACTTTAAGATCAGCTTCACGGTGGCCACGGTAGGGGTTATCCTCCCTATCCTCTTTATCGGCGGGGCCTCCCTGCTCTTCGGGATGCAGTTCCTGGAAGCCCTCTTCATCGGGATCGTCTTCGCGGCCACCAGCGTCTCCATTTCCGTGGAAGTCCTGAGGGCGACCGGGAAGCTGCAGACCAAGGCCGGGACGGCAATTTTGGGGGCAGCGGTAGTCGACGACATTTTGGCGGTGATCGTCCTCAGCCTCTTCACCACCTTCAGCCATGAAGGCGGCAAGTCAGGACTGACCAACAACTTCTTCCTGAACCTGCTCTTTGAAGCCCTCTACTTCGTCTTCATCTGGCTGGTTTACAAGTTCATCGCGCCAAAGTTCATGCAGCTGGCGGAAAAAATCAATGTCAGCTACTCTGTGGTCATCGCCTCTTTGATCCTGTCTTTGGGCATGGCCTACATCGCTGAATTAGTCGGCTTGAGTGCCGTGGTCGGGGCCTTCTTCGGCGGCCTGACCATCCGGCAGACCAAGCAGGAAGCAGAAGTCAATTCCTCAGTCTCCGCGATCGGCTACTCAGTCTTCATTCCAACCTTCTTCGTCAACATCGGCCTGTCGATAACTTTTGCCTCCATCGGCCAGGACTTCCTCTTCATCGTGGTCATGACCATTCTGGGCGTTCTCTCCAAGTACTGGGCCGGCAAATACTCATCTGAAATCTTCGGCCTTAAGCCGCTGGAAGGCAGCATTGTCGGGGCCGGGATGGTTTCCCGGGGGGAAGTGGCCTTGATCGTGGCCCAGATCGGGATTGCCCACCACCTTTTCCCAAAGGACATTTACTCCAGCTTGATTCTAGTCATCATCTTGACAACGGTTCTCTCACCAATCATGCTCAACCACTACATCAGAAAAGACGAAGCGCAAAACTAAAAAGCAGCGAAGCCAAGCTTCGCTGCTTTTCGTATATCCAAACAGATTTCTCTTTTTCTCTTTTTGTTGTATTGTTGTATTTTTCCTTTTGGCCTAGCCTAAAATGCTGAGCATGTTCCACATGATGTGGGTGGCCATGGAGTAGCGCAGGTCCTTGGTGATCATGTAGACCCAGGCCAGGACTGACCCCATCATCCAGTAAACCAGGAGATATGGTGACCAGAAGGGATTGTGGGCAAAGGCAAAGAAGAAACCGGAAACCAGGATCCCCGCCCACTTGGCGACCTTGCCGGCATGGTTAAAGAGGAGGTTGAAGAACATCCCTCTGAAGATGATTTCCTCCATAACCGGGGCAACTAAGACCACCATGATATTGTAGGTCGGACCCGCCGTCTGCTGGAGGTTATCCAGGTTCTGCTGGTTGACTGAGACCCCGCCGCCGATCAAGTTCATCAAGAGGACGTAGAGCATCTGCATCAAGAAGAAGCCCCCGACTGCGGTGGCCAGCTTCCGCCAATCCCAGTGGAAGTCCTGGCTGAAGCCCCAGTCATTGTCATCATCCAGCTGCCCCTTATAGAGCCAGAAGCTGAACCAGAAGACCAGGACGGTCGAGAGGTCCAGGATGAAGGCCTCAGCCGACCCGAAGCCAAAGATGTCCGGGTAGAAGTAAAACTCCTGCAGGGTCGTGTACAGCGCGAACACGATTGCGATTTCGATCAAGTAAAAGAGATAATGCCCAATTTTTTTCATGTTTGTCACCTTGTTGTCTCAAAAAATTATTATCCTCTATTATAATAAAGCTTGACCAATTTTCTAAACGATATGGACGAGGACCTAAAAAATGCCATCCGGATTAAACACACTGCTATTTCTATTCAGCCAGAACCGGGCTTTCAGCTACTTTACCATTTTGGTGGCGATTGCCGCGGTAACCTTCATTTTCTCCTGGCTGAGCGACCCGCGCCGCTTGATCAACGGGGTCTTTTTCACCTTTTTCATCGCTTCGCTGGGGGCCTGGTTCACCTTCCTGGTCTATGCCACCAACCTGCCCAGCTTCCGCAAGGTCTACCTCTGGGCCCTGGCGATCCTGGCAGTAACCGTGGCCGTCATCGTCTCATTCTCCTGGATCCTGCTTTTATGGAACTCCTATGTGGTCTTGAAGCATGAGAGCCATACCCTGCCCAACCTCCTGACCTTGATCCTGGCCGGGGCCATGCTGGGCCTCTGGGTCTTCATTTTCATCGGCCACTTCACCCGCAACACGCCGACCGGTCTGCGCCTCATCCTGGACATTTTCCCGACGGTCGCGGTCTACCTGGCAGCCGTCATGTACAACTTCCTGGTCAACCTCCTGCTATACCAGATTGTTCCCCGCCGCTACCAGCAGAACTACCTGATCGTTTTGGGAGCGGGCCTGATCCATGGGGACCAGATTTCCAACATCCAGGCGGCCAGAATCAACCGGGCCATCCAGTTTGCCTACCACCAACAGGAAAAGGGCCAGCCCTTGCCCAAGTTCATCATGTCCGGCGGCCAGGGGCCGAATGAAAAAATTTCTGAAGCGGCAGCCATGGCCGCTTACGCCATCAAGCGGGGGGTCCCGAAGGAACTGATCCTGCTGGAAGACCAGTCCAGAAATACCGAGCAGAACATGGAATTTTCTCAGATTGTGGCCTACAACGACTATGGCAATGACAACTTCAAGGCTTGCTTCTTTACCAGCAACTACCACGTCTTCCGGTCAGCCATCTACGCGAAAAGGGCGGGGCTGGATGCCAACGGGATCGGCTCTTACACCCGCCCTTACTACCTGCCCAACGCGGTTTTGCGGGAATTCGCCGGCATGTTCGTCATGAACCGCCTCCGCCACTTCACCGTGATAGCCTTGATCGTGGCCGGCTACATCGCCCTGGCAATTTGCAAACTACTAAATGTCTTTTAACTTTTTTAAAATTACCTGGAAAAATCCGGGTAATTTTTTATTTTTTCTAGTATGCCCTTCCCGCTTAGAGCCATATATCTTGAGGCCTTTTTGGCAAAAACGAGAATCCCGTCAAATCAACACTTTATCTTGTGGGTGCCCTTTTGACATGGCCACCAAATATTGATAAGATCGTAATCGTGTTAATCTTAAGGGGGATTTTATCGTGAAGAAAATCAAATTCAAGCAAGTTTTGGCCACTGGCACTGTTTTAGCAGCAGGGATTGCCCTGACTGCCTGCTCAGGGGCCAAGCAAAACGGCGGCGGCTCCAACAAGAAGAGCTCAGCCAGCGTGGCCTTGATCACTGACATCTCCGGGGTTGACGACCACTCCTTCAACCAGTCCGGCTGGGAAGGTATGGTAGCTTACGGCAAGTCCCAAGGCTTAAAGCGGGGGACCAACGGCTACCAATACTTTGAATCAAGTTCAGCTTCTGACTTTACGCCAAACATCAACCAGGCGGTTGCGGCCGGCTACAAGACCATTTTTGGTGTTGGCTACTCACTTAAGGGCGCGATTGCTTCAGCAGCCAAGAAGCACACTGACAAGAACTTCGTCATCATTGACGACGTGATCAAGGGGCAAAAGAACGTGGCTTCCGCCAACTTCAAGTCCCAGGATGCTTCCTACATGGCCGGGGTAGTTGCGGCCCGGACCACCAAGACCAACGTGGTTGGCTTCATTGGCGGGGTTCACGGGGACATCGTCGACTTATTTGATGCTGGTTTTGCCAAGGGCGTGCAGGACACGGCCAAGAAGATGGGCAAGAAGATCACGATTTTGAACCAATACGTCGGCTCATTTACGGCTGCTGACAAGGAAAAGTCAATCGCCAAGGCTATGTTTGCCAAGAAGGCGGACGTAATCTTCCACGCTTCAGGTTCAGCCGGCCAAGGCTTGTTCAGTGAAGCCAAGTCCGTCAACGAAGGCCTGGCTGCCAACTCCAGCAAGAAGGTCTGGGTCATCGGGGTCGACTCTGACCAGTCCAACCTGGGCAAGTACAAGTCCAAGGACGGCAAGAAGTCCAACCTCTGCCTGACCAGCGTAATGACCGGGGTCAACGTGGCAGTCAAGGACATCGCTACCAAGGCAGCCAAGGGCAAGTTCCCAGGCGGCAAGCAGCTGGTTTACGGCTTGAAGCACAACGGTGTTTACCTGACCCGGGGCTACGTGGCTGACTCAGTTTGGAAGCAGGCACAAACTGCCCGCAGCCAGATTCTGGCCGGCAAGATTTCCGTACCAAGTCACCCAAGCAAATAAGTAAACAAAACAAAAATCTCTGAGCAGGAGCTCAGAGATTTTTTGCGTATCAGACGTTCTTTTCGGCTTTAACGGCCCAAGAGACCAGGAGCAGGCCAGCAAGAAACATTGCTTCTGGCAGCAGCATGCTGGATAAATTAAAAGCAGCATCCCGCAAAAAGTAGAAGGCCAGCAAGGCACTGATAATCAAGACGGCCGCGAAATCGCGCCAATCTTCGCTGGTGAAAGCTTGCCGGTCCTTTTTGACAAACATCATGACCAGGCCAGCAAGACCCAGCAGCAAATAGAGAACCGCAATCACAAAAAGTACCTGCGCCGTTTCAAACACCTTTCTGACCAGCATCCCTTCAACCAAGAGCAGACTCCCGCAGCCGATTAACAAATTTACCCAAAACAAGCTATTCATTGCTTTCCTCCTCCAACAACTAATATCCGCCATCCTACTCCATTATTCTTCTTCGTTCAAGCTCTGATAGCCGTAATTTGCCAGCTGCTGGTCAGTATCGATCACCGACATCCCCCTAACCAAACAGTAGATCAAGACCGCGTCCCGTTTTACGTTGGCGTAAAGTGCCCCGTTATCGCTTAAAGACAGAAGGCGGTTGGTTTGAGCCAGAGATAATTTCAAGCTGAGGGCCAGGGACAAAACCTTATTCCTTGCTGGCAGGCGCCGCCCCTTCAAAATTTGATAGCCATAGCTGCGTTCGATCATAGCCTCGTTGAAAAGCTCGCTTTTCTTGACCCCCTTATCTTCGATCAGCTTATTCAAATAGCCGGCAAAATTGTAATCAGCCACTTGATCTAGTACATTAGAAATATGATCTGCTTTCAAAGCAGCGAGTAATTTTTCAGTTTCCATTTTTACCCCCATTGTTACCATTATGGCAGAAAGATTTTATAGATGAAGCAAGGAAAAATAAGCGATTACGTTAATCCCGTCCCCATTAAAATAACGGACGACAAGGCAATTTTCAAAGTTGAAAAGCTGGTCCCGACCCCTTACATCGAGCGGGTCCTTCCTTTAGAGTACGCTCCTTTATATGAACAGCTGGCTGAGCTGGACACCGCGATTCCCAAGATTGTCTGCCTGGAAAAAAGCGACCGCCTGACCGTCATCGAAGAATACATCGACTCTCCCCGTCTCGACCAGTACTTAGAGACCCACAAGCTCACTTCTGCCCAGATCCACGACTTAATCTGCCAGCTGCTGGACGTCCTCGCGGTCCTGCACCAGCAGACACCGCCGATCATTCACCGGGACATCAAGCCGGAGAATATTTTTTATGATGGCCAAAAGCTGATCCTGGCCGACTTCGATATCGCCCGGAACATGCAGGAGGACGCTGACCGCGACACCCGCATCCTGGGGTCAGTGGGCTACGCGGCCCCGGAGCAGTTCGGCTTCAGCCAGAGCGGGCCAGCCAGTGACTTCTATGCAGTCGGTGTGCTGATGAACGTCCTTTATACCGGCTACCTGCCCAGCGTCCGCCTTTATAAAGGACCAGAACGGGAAATCATTGAAAAAGCTACCCACATCAACAGACAGAAACGCTACCAAAACGCCCGGGAATTCAAGGATGCGATTACTGGCTTAGGCCGGTCCAGCTGGCTTTTGCCAGGCTTCCGCAGCCATCAGCCCGCCCGCATGCTTACAGCCGGTTGCGGCTACTTATTGATGCTGTTTAGTTCCTTTAGTATGGACGCCAAGGGCGACTCAGCGGCTGACAGTTTCCTGCTCCGCCTGTCCTTTTTCATGGTTCTTTTCTTGATCGTCCTTTTTGCCTGCAACTACCGCAATATCAAGAGCATGTGCCTTTTCCATTCATCCAAGTCCAAATTTACCCGGGCCTGCGGGATCATAATCAGCTACCTACTCGTGGCCACGGTTTTGACCACGGCTTTAGCCGCTTTATCGGTAGCAATTTCATCTTTTAGCCATTAGTGGGCTGCCTGCCCACCAATCCTTCTCTTTAAAAGTCTACACTTAAACTGTCGCTGGTTTATGTGAGAGTAAAAAATTTGAAGGAATAGGAATCATGGCAAAGCAAATCAAAGATGAGAATGGGAATGTGTACGTACAAAAGAAGAAGTTCTATAAGCGCTGGTGGTTCTGGCTGCTAGTCGTGCTGGTTGTCGTTTTCCTCGGAAGCGGGGCCTTTGGCGGGTCAAGCGACAGCGACAGCAGCTCTGACTCAGCCGCCAAGTCCCAGACCAGCTCTAAGAAAAAAGCTGAAGCTAACCCTTTGAACAAGGTTTACTCAGTCGGCCAAAAAGCATCTTACAAGGGATATGAAATCAAAGTCAACAGCGTCAAGTTCAGTCAAGGCAGCGAATATAACCGGCCTGACAGCGGAAAGCAGTTCGTGATCATCAATATTACGATTACCAACCACACCGATGAAAGCCAGGACTACAATCCGTTTGACTTCAAGCTGAACGCGGACGGCAACAACACCGACCTCGACGCAATTGACACAGATGTTGACAACACTCTGGACGCCGGCTCCTTGGACAAGGGCGCTTCAGTTTCAGGAAATTTGGTTGGCGAAGCAAAGACTTCTGCCAAAACGCTGCAGCTGCAATACAAAACCTCAATTTGGAACGACAATATGGTTAAATTCAAGCTCAAATAAACCGCGAAAGCAAAGCCTGCGAGAGCCAGGTTTTGCTTTTTTTGTTAACCGCTGTCAAAAAACAGTTCGGAATTTCGCTTATATTGTTGCTTTTTTCTGTTTTTACACTATAATAAACTAAGATAAAAATAAACATCTTTTCGCGATTGTCACACAAATATTCGTGTTGTAACGGAGGAAATCACGTGTCTGTTTCTAAATTTAAAAAGTTAGCAACCATCGCTACTGCTGCTGTTTCAGTTTCAGTTCTGTTGACTGCCTGCCAAGGCAAGAAGTCATCATCTTCAACTGGTACTAAGACCACCAAGCACAGCATCGCGCTTATCACTGACAACAACGCCATTGACGACCACTCCTTCAACGAAGCTGCCTGGAATGGTTTCAAGGCCTTCGGTAAGAAGCACGGTCTGAAGCAAGGCAAGGGTGGCTACCAATACTTTGAATCTTCATCAGCCGCCGACTTTACTCCTAACGCCAATGAAGCTGCCAGCTCCGGCTTTGAAACCATCTTCGGTGTCGGCTACCAACTGACCAGCGCTATCAAGTCCGCTGCCAAGAAGAACCCTAAGAAGAACTTCGTGATCATCGACGACGTGATCAGCGGCCAAAAGAACGTTGCTTCAGTTACCTTCGAAAGCAACCAGGCATCATACCTGGCAGGTATCGCTGCTGCTTACACTACCAAGACCAACCACGTAGGTTACATTGGTGGTGCCAAGTCAGCAACCCTGGAACTGTTCGAAGCCGGCTTTAAGCAGGGTGTTGAAGCAGGTGCCAAGGCTTTGGGCAAGAAGATCAAAATTGACGACCAATACATCGGTAACTTCACTTCAACTGACAAGGCTAAGTCAATCGCTCAATCAATGTACGCCAGCGGCGCGGACATCATCTACCACGCAGCCGGCAACGCTGGTAACGGGGTCTTCACTGAAGCCAAGAACATCAACAAGAACCGCAAGGCTTCCAAGAAGGTTTGGGTCATCGGTGTTGACGTTGACCAATCAAACCTGGGTAGCTACACTTCCAAGGACGGCAAGAAGAGCAACTTCGTTCTGACTTCAGTTCTGAAGGGTCTGGACGTTGCTGTTGAACGTATCGCTGAAAAGGCATACCAAGGCAAGTTCCCAGGCGGCAAGCACTCTGTCTACACTCTTGAAGGCAACGGTGTTTCTGTAACCAAGGGCAACATCGACTCCAAGACTTGGAGCAAGGTTCAAGCAGCCCGCAAGCAAATCTTGAACGGCAAGGTTAAGGTTGCTGAAAGCGTAAGCGACTTGAAGTAATCTCAAACAACAGATTTTTTAAGAGGCACTCATCATTCGATGGGTGCCTCTTTTCTTCGCCTTAGCGTTATAACTAAAACTTCCCAGTCCGAGAACTGGTCTATACAAAGTCGCCACTTTGTTCGTGAATCAACCGTTTTCTTAGCCGCTGAAAAACTTTTTCTCCAAATTCGTCCAAAAAAGCGAATATTCGCCTATCTATTCACTTGCTTTTTCCAAAACTAAATGCTATCTTTAATACATAATTGTTCGTCTATGAAAAAGAAAAGAAGAAAAAGAAAGAAGTAATTTCGCTATGCGCTTTAATTACAAGAAATTGGTTGCCGCTGGGGCAGCCACCCTGTCAATCGCTGCTGTATTGACTGCCTGCTCCGGCAAGAAGTCTAACACTTCCGTCAACAAGGACACCAAGCACGGTATCGCCTTGATCACTGACGGTAAGGGTGTTGACGACCACTCCTTCAACCAAGCCGCTTGGTCTGGTTTCAAGGACTACGGCAAGGAACACGGCCTCAAGCAAGGCAAGGGCGGTTACCAGTACTTTGAATCATCATCTGCTGCTGACTTCACACCTAACCTGACTCAAGCTGCCCAAGCCGGCTACCAAACAATCTACGGTGTCGGCTACATGCTGACTGACTCAGTTAAAGACGCATCCAAGAAGTACCCTAAGAAAAACTTCGTCTTGATCGACTCAGTTATCACTGGCCGCAAGAACGTTGCTTCAGTTACCTTCAAGAGCAACGAAGCTTCCTACCTTGGCGGTCTGGCCGCTGCCTACACCACCAAGACTAACAAGGTCGGCTTCATCGGCGGGGCCAAGTCCAGCGTCCTGGAACTCTTCGAAGCCGGCTTCAAGCAAGGTGTCAAGGATGGTGCCAAGGCCTTAGGCAAGAAGATCACCGTTTACGACCAATACATCGGCAACTTCACCTCAACCGACAAGGCCAAGTCAATCGCCCAGTCAATGTACACTGACGGCGCTGACATCATCTACCAAGCTGCCGGCAACGCCGGTAACGGTGTCTTCACCGAAGCCAAGACCCGCAACAAGGCAACCACGGCTGCCAAGAAGGTCTGGGTCATCGGTGTTGACGTTGACCAGGCAAACCTGGGTAACTACACTTCAAAAGACGGTAAGAAGGCCAACTTCACGCTGACCTCCGTATTAAAGGGGCTGCGTTTCGCATGCAAGGACATCGCTGACAAAGCCTACAAGGGCAAATTCCCTGGCGGTAAGGTAATTTCCTACGGCTTAGCTCACGATGGCGTCTCTGTCACTAAGGGGAACCTTGATGCCAAGACTTGGAAGGCAGTGCAAGCTGCCCGCAAGCAAATCCTGGCTGGTAAAATTAAAGTTGCAACTACTCCAAGTAAGTAGCACAATATATAGTAGTCAATCTGAAACACTCCGCAATATTACGGGGTGTTTTTTGTAAAAGTAATACAGAAAGTTTTGTCATATGGAAAAAGAGATCAAAAACATCATTGAGATGCGCCATATCGTGAAAGACTTTAACGGTTTTAAAGCCAACAACGATATCAACCTCACGCTCCGCAAGGGCGAAATCCTGGCGCTTCTTGGCGAAAACGGCGCCGGCAAGTCTACTTTAATGAGTATTCTTTCCGGCCTGCTCGAACCAACCTCTGGCGAAATCTACGTGCGGGGCGAGAAAGTCAACATCTCCGGCCCAAACGTCGCTACCAGCCTGGGGATCGGGATGGTGCACCAGCACTTTATGCTGGCCCAGGCCTTCACTGTCCTGGAAAACATCATCTTAGGCCACGAAACCACCAAGGGCCTGGCCCTGGACTTCAAGACCGCCAGAGAAAAGATCCTGGCCCTGTCCAAGCAATACGGCCTGGCCATCGACCCTGACGCTAAGATTTCCGACATCACCGTCGCTCAGCAGCAAAGAGTTGAAATCCTGAAGGTCCTTTACCGCGGGGCCGACATCTTGATCTTCGACGAACCAACTGCCGTTTTGACGCCGCAGGAAATCACTGAATTCATCAAGATCATGAAGAACCTGGTCAAGGAAGGCAAGTCCATAATCTTGATCACCCACAAGCTGAAGGAAATCAAGGAAAGTGCCGACCGGGTCACTGTCATCCGGGCTGGTAAGTCCATCCAAACCGTCAGCGTTGCCGATGCAAATGACGAACAATTGGCCGAAATGATGGTTGGCCACCATGTTAACTTTAAGCTGGACAAGGATCCCCTCAATCTGGGCAAAAATATCCTGGAAGTCAAGGACCTGCACGTCAACGAAGACCGGGGAACCGAAGCAGTCAAGGGTCTCTCCTTCACTATCCGCGGCGGGGAAATCCTTGGTCTGGCCGGGATCGACGGCAACGGCCAGGACGAACTGGTCGAAGCCATCACTGGCCTGCGCCATGTTGAAGGCGGCCAAGTCGTCATCAACGGCCAGGATTTGACCAACAAGCCAGTCCGCCAAATCACGGAAGCCGGCGTCGGCCATATCCCTGCCGACCGGCAAAAGTACGGCTTGATCCTGCAACTGCCTTTGTCTGAAAATATTGCCAGCCAGACCTACTACAAGGAGCCTTACTCCAAGCACGGGATCATGAACGAACAGGCCATCCGGGAACACGCCCGGGAACTGATCAAGAAGTTCGACGTCCGCACGACCAGCGAACAATTGCCAGCCAGCGACCTGTCCGGTGGTAACCAGCAAAAGGCCATCATCGCCCGGGAACTTGACCGGGACGCTGACCTGATCATTGCCTTCCAGCCAACCCGGGGCTTGGACGTCGGGGCCATCGAATACATCCACAGCCAGCTGCTGAAGCAAAGAGACGCCGGCAAGGCCGTGCTCCTTGTGTCCTACGAACTTGACGAAATCTTGCAGCTGTCTGACCGAATTGTCGTCCTGCACGACGGGGCCGAATCAGGTGAAGTCAAGCCCGACCAGACTAGTGAAACCGAACTCGGTTTGCTTATGACCGGGAAGAATACCAAAAAGGAGGCTGCCGCTAATGATTAAGGTGAGCCCTAAAGCCAAGCGGCTTTTAGTGCCGATCGTTTCTGTTATTGCCGGCTTTTTAGTCGGGGCCATCATCATGCTGGTCTGGAGCTATGACCCATTCCAGGCCTACAGCTCAATGTTTGAAAGTGCCCTGGGCTCAGCCAACGGGATCGGGGAAACTATCCGTAACGCCACCCCGTTGATCTTTATCGCCATCGGCTTCCAGATCTCTTCAGCCGCTGGCTTCTTCAATATCGGTCTGCCGGGCCAGGCGCAAGCCGGCTGGCTGACCGCCATCTGGATCGGCCTGGCCTTCAAGGGCTTGCCCGTCTACATCCTCTTGCCATTTGAAATCATCGCCGGCAGCCTGGCCGGTGCCTTGGTTGCCGGGATTGCCGGCTGGCTGCGGGCCTACTTCGGAACTAACGAAGTTATCTCAACCATCATGCTTAACTACATCGTCCTCTACCTTTGCCAATACCTGCACCAGGACGTCATGAACAAGAGCCTCCGCGTTGACACCGACACTACCAAGACCGTCGGGGCTAGCGGCAGCCTGCGGATTCCGTGGCTGAGCGAAATGTTCGGCGGCTCCCGGATCAGCGGCGGTATCTTCCTGGCCATCATTGCCCTGGTCATCTTCTGGTTCTTGATGAAGAAGACCACGGTCGGCTTTGAAATCAAGGCGGTTGGTTTGAACCCATTCGCCAGCCGTTACGCCGGCATGAGCGACAAGAAGAACATCATCATCTCCATGCTCCTGTCAGGTGCCTTCTGTGGCCTGGGTGGGGTCGTACAAGGTCTGGGGACTTACCAGAACTACTTCACCCAAACGACTACCCTGGACATCGGCTGGGACGGCATGTCCGTTGCCCTTTTGGGCGGCATGAGCGCCATCGGCATCCTGCTGGCTTCCCTGCTCTTCTCTATCTTGAAGATCGGTGGCCTGGGGATGCAGACGGCAGCCGGGATTCCATTTGAAATCGTTTCTATCGTCATCGCTGCCATTATCTTCTTCGTAGCCATCAGCTGGGCTGTCGGCCTCCTTTTCAAGGAAAAGAAGTCTGACAAGACCGCGACCTATATTGCCACGGCGGAAACCGCCGGCCGGCAAGCCGCCAATGACCAGCAAAAAGGAGGGGAAGCATAATGAACTTCGTGACTGTATTAGCCTTAATCGTTTCATCAACTTTAGTTTATTCAGCTCCCTTGATTTTCACCGCTTTGGGCGGGACCTTCAGTGAAAACTCAGGGATCGTCAACGTCGGTTTGGAAGGGATCATGACCATGGGGGCCTTCACCTCCATCGTCTTCAACCTGAGCTTCGCCTCAACCTTCGGCACCGCTACTCCATGGCTGGGTGCCCTCTTGGGCGGAATTGTCGGGATCATCTTCTCCCTGCTGCACGCCGTTGCCACGGTCAACTGGCGGGCTGACCACGTTATTTCCGGGACGGTCTTGAACTTGATGGCGCCGCCATTGGCCGTCTTCCTGGTCAAGGCCATCTACAACAAGGGGCAGACCGAAAACATCAACCAAAACTTCGGCTACTTCTCCTTCCCTGGCCTGGCCAACATCCCGGTTATCGGGCCGATCTTCTTCAAGAACACTTCAGCTCCTGCCTGGGTGGCCATCGTCTTGTCCATCTTCCTCTACTGGGTACTGTACAAGACCCGCTTTGGCCTGCGCCTGCGGTCCAGCGGTGAAAACCCGCAAGCTGCCGACACTTTGGGGATCAACGTCTACAAGATGCGTTACGCCGGCGTCTTGATCTCCGGTTTCCTCGGCGGGATCGGCGGGGCCGTCTTCGCTGAAGCAATTGCCGGGAACTTCTCAGTTTCCACTATTGCCGGGCAAGGTTTCATGGCCCTTGCGGCCATGATCTTCGGCCGCTACAACCCAATCGGCGCTATGCTGTCCTCACTCTTCTTCGGCTTCGCGCAAAGCTTGAGTATCATCGGGGACCAGATTCCAGGCATTTCCAGCCTGCCATCCGTTTACCTGCAGATCGCGCCTTACGTCTTGACGATCATCGTTCTGGTGGTCTTCTTCGGCAAGACTGTCGGGCCAGCTGCCGACGGGCAAAACTACATCAAGTCGAAATAAAGAAAACAGGGCTTTGGCCCTGTTTTTTACTGACATTTTTCTGAAAAAATGCTAAAGTAAATTAATGACAAGTTTTTAAAGCAAGCTTTGTGGAGCTTGGTTCACTGGAATATTAGAATATGACTCCAATTCTGGCTGAATCCAAAGACCCTTTCCGGGCCCGGATTCGCTGAATTGGAGTTTTTTTATTGGAGGTTTGAATTTAATGGAAGCTCATGGAAAAGTCGCCCCTTCCGTGATCTGGTCGATCATCGGGACCGCGGGCGTGGCCTGCAGCGGGGTTTTGGTCGAAACGTCAATGAACGGACCTTCCCAACCCTGATGAAGGTCTTCAACCAGTCTTTGAACAACGTGCAGTGGATTACCACGGCCTACCTGCTGGCCGTTATCTTGCCGATCGTCCTGGCTGCCTACCTGCAGCGCAGCTTCAGCTTGATCATCGCGGCCCTCTTCATGAGCGACAATAAAGCCCACCGGGACCACTTCAACTTCAGCGAGTACCTCTTGATCGTCTTGGCCCTGGTTGCCTTGACCCTGGCCGTTAACAACTTAAGCTCTGGCTTTGCCAGTCCGCTGGTTTGGGGCGGGCTTTTGGTCACGGTCATTTCCCTTGTCATCTTCTTCAAGCTGGCCAAGCAGGAAGGCAAGGCCCACAACCGTTTTGAAAAATACCAGCTTTAACCTGGGTCTGCTCATCTACACTTTCCTGCAGTTCATCCAGATCAGCCTGACCTTCGTCATCCCTAACCTGGCGCAACTGGGTCTGAAGACCAGTGCCTTGACCAGCGGGATGCTGCTCCTGGGCAGCCTTTTGTCAGCCTTCTTCGGGCCAGTAACGGGCCGGCTCTTGGACAGCCAGGGCTTCAAGAAGCTCTTCTTAATCGGCAGCTTCCTGGCCATGGCCGGCATTTTGCTCTACATCATTTTTGCCCAAAAGCTCTCCATTGCCTTGATCGTGATCTTCCACGTCATGTTCATGACCGGCTTCAGCATGATGTACAACAACTCCATGACGATCGGCCTGCAGCAGCTGGAAGTCATGCACATCGCCAGCAGTCATTACCAGGGGCAGAGCAAGCAGGTAGTCATGGGGTCACAAGCTGCCTTCATCGTCCTCTTCATCTTCATCCTCTTGATTTTTGCCTGCGTCTTGGGCTTGATTAAACGCGACAAGCAAGGTCTGGTCAAAAACTAAAACAAGCGAAAATCCTTACTCCACACGGAGCAAGGCTTTTTCAGATCTTAAAAAGCAATGTCGTCAGCAGGCGCAAAAGTGCGAAGACCGCGAAGACCCAGATGCTGTCTTTGATCCCGCCTAAGTAACGGCGCTGGTAAAGAGTCATCCCGGCAGCCGCGGCAAAGAGTAGGATAAGGGATACGGCGGCTAGCCAGCTGCCCGGCCAGTAGATCAAGTGGATCACAAACAGGCAGGCCAGGTAGGGCCAGGACCACTTCAGTCGCAGCAGGGTAAACTGCTTCCGGCTCAAGTGCCGGGTCAGCAAGAGCGGCTCAATCCCGGCCAGGTCCTCTGGGAGAAAAAGCCGGGCAAGTACCTGGCCTTCCCAACAACTTGCAAGAAGAATTAAAACAGCTTCCTTGCCAGCCAAGCGGCTGGATCATCAGCCGCTTTTTGGACTGTGGGGAAGAAGGCGGCAAGGTCTACGACTACTACAAGACTTTCGTGGAGATCAGCTGAAAATTAAATGCTCTCCAAGGGCTGCTTGCTCTTCGGTGGCAGGTAATCCCGGTCCAAGGCGGCCAGTTCACCGGCGGTCAAGACCAGGTCAGCAGCCGCCAGGTTGGCCCGCATGTGGTCAACTGAACCGGCTTTGGGAATGGTCAATACCTGCCCGGTCCGCATGGTCCAGGCCAGCATGACTTGGTGGACGGACACGCCCCGCTTGTCAGCGATCTGCTTTAGACTAGGCTTGACCGGGATGGATTGTCCGTCGCCTGAGTTAAAGGGCGAGTAGCCGATAAAGGCAATGTCGTGCTGCTTTTGCCAAGGCAGGAGGTCATATTCAACGCCCCGCTTGTCGAGATTGTAGAGGTCTTCATTGGCAAAAACGGCCCCTTCCCCGGCGATATCTACCAGCTCCTGCATATCAGCCGTGTCAAAGTTGGAGACGCCCCAGTGGCGGATCAGGCGGGCAGCTTGCAAATCCTGCAGGCCCTTGACGGTTTCTGCTAAAGGATAATCGCTCTTCCAGTGCAAAAGATACAAGTCCAGATAGTCTGTCCGCAGCCGCTTTAAGCTGTCGGCCAGGCTTTTTTTCTGGTCATCAGGACTGGCATGCCAGGGGTAGAACTTGGAAATAAGGAAGAGCTGGCTCCGGTCCAGGTCCTTGATGGCTTCGCCAACCAGGCTTTCAGCCCGCCCTTCCCCATACATTTCAGCGGTATCGATTACGTTGACGCCGGATGCCAAGCCGCATCTTATAGCCTCGATTTCTGCATCCCGCTTTTCGGCTTTTTCCCCCATATTCCAGGTGCCCAGGCCCAGCTGGCTCAGTTTTTCCCCTTTGACGGTCATGTATTTCATGCTCTTGCCTTCATTTATTTCCAATTTTTCTGTTTTGCTTTATTCTTTCTATTTTTTCTTCCTTCTAAGCATAGTACAAGGGCGGCCATTTTTTGGAAAAAAGCGCTCAGATTTTACCAAGATTTATTGGTCTATACCTTGACAAAAAATCCTTACGGAACTATAATGGACTATACCAATATGAGCAAGCAAAAAAATCAAGGAGTCGTTATCAAGATGAAAGTTATCGTTGTGAAAAACGCCAGTGAATTAGGCAAGCAGGCCTTTGACCTTTTGGCAAAGGCGGTTGACGAAGGGGCTAAGACCTTGGGCTTGGCAACCGGGTCTTCACCGGTTGAACTCTATCAGGAGATGGTGGCCAGCCAGCTCGACTTCAGCCAAATGACCAGCGTCAACTTGGATGAATACGTCGGTCTCAGCCCGGAAAACCCGCAGAGCTACCACTACTTCATGAACCAGCATCTCTTCCAGTACAAGCCATTCAAGCGCTCCTACCTGCCAGACGGCCAGGCAAAGGACATCCAGGCAGAGTGCGGCCGCTACAACCAGATTTTGGCAGACAACCCGGTAGACTTGCAGGTCTTAGGGATCGGGCAGAACGGGCACATCGCCTTCAACGAACCGGGGACGCCGTTTGACAGCGTGACTCATGAAGTTGCTTTGACGGAAAGCACGATCAAGGCCAACGCCCGCTTCTTCGACAGCATTGATGAAGTGCCAAAGAGCGCCATCTGCATGGGGATTGCCAATATCATGGCGGCTAAGGAGATCATCCTTTTGGCCAAGGGGGAAAGCAAGGCTAAGGCTATTAAGGCCATGGTTGAAGGGCCAGTGACCACGGATGTCCCGGCCAGCGTCCTACAAAAGCACCCGAACGTTACGGTGATTGCCGACCAGGCAGCCGCGAGCTTGCTTAAATAAGAACTTAAACTTCCCACACCAAAAAGAACTGTGAAGCCTTGAAAACTCAATAGTTTAGCCAGTAAATATTCAATTAAGCTGCTAGTGATGGTGATATAGCCTCTTGCATGTACTTCGGGAGGCGTGAAATGAAAGCGTCGGTGAACCTTTCCATCTGCTCTTCTGTCGGTTGGAAGATCTCTTTCACGCTCTCAAACATGGCTTCCACCAGGATTTGTAGGGAGTGATTGAAAGTGATGTCCGCAAGCTCGCCTATTGTCCTATCATCTTCATCATCTCGCTTCTCAACTGACATGAACATGTAACGCAGAAAGACGAAAGCTGTATGGGCAGTCAATGC
>NZ_AZCR01000015.1:0-3153 GCF_001433875.1 Lactobacillus delbrueckii subsp. delbrueckii DSM 20074 = JCM 1012 | reverse complement strand
ATCGATCGTCATGTCCGTGCAAATGAGAGCGATCCAGTCTTTGCGGTTGGAGCGATTTCTTACGCAGACTATTCTGGCATCGATCTGGGCACCATCTTTGGCAGGATCTCCAACCTTTACAGGGACGGACAGGAGATATCTTGAACGACCTCGACGCTTCTTGCATGCGTTGAAGATCTGCTTGACGTTCATCCGCTTTCCTTCAAACTCGTATGTGATCTTGGAGCTTTTCTTCACCATGGCGATTACGTTCAAACCACGTTGACTGATTTGGACAATCTGATGAGGATTGGAGAACCAAGTGTCAAACATGACGTACTTGGCAGTGAGCCCTGCTTTCAAGGCCTGATCGAGCAGCTGGATAACTACATCGGTCCCCTTTGATCGGGCCATAATCCGCATCTTGGCCGCGATTGTGCGCTTGTCGATCTTCTTGGTCGTCCCGATGACATTCTGATCGTTCTTTGAGGACAAGAGTGATGAAGCGATTGGGACAAAGGAGGATCCATCAGTCCAACCCATGGTCATCATCCGAAAGCCCTTTTTGTAGGTCATCGAAACGTGGTCGAATACTTTGGCAGCCAGCTCAGTCTTCTTGTATCCAGTTCTAGAGTAGAGCGAATCGTCAAAGACGAAGCAATCGGCACGTTGGTCAGAAGTCAGATCTTTCAGGTGCCCATTGACGATCCTCTCAACTAGCAGAATAGTGAGGCGAAACCAGTTGATATGTGGGTTCTGCATGAATCGATAGTAGGTGTTTTTGGAGAAGCCAGCAGTACACTTGCCAGACTTCTGTTGCATGTACATGCTTCTGTCTCGAAACACATTACTGAAGATGTATGAAAGGATCGACCAAAGTGGGATTCCTTCGGACTTGCGGAGCCCACATATACGGAGAAGCTCCATAACTTTGTAGTCCTTGAAGAACTTTTCAACAGAACAGGCAGTTTTAGGTTCGTTTTCAGTATCGAATGATGGTAAAAACACAAGCCTTTCGTTTGATACTGATGATGTTTTGGTCGACTTAATTATATCAAGCGAACAAAGGCCTTGTGCTTTTTTATTGGCTAAACTATTGAATTTTCAAGGTACAAGCCCACTTTTGTAAGTGGGAAGTTTAAGTTAGTTAAATAAAAAACTAATTGGTTTCTTATTTAATCAGTTTCTTACTAATTAGTTTTTTATTTAATTAGTTTCTTACTACCTATCGTGCTATAATGAGGGTAAAGGTGGTGATGAAATGAAATTTATATTCAAGGCTTTAATAGTAGTTGTTATTATCCTTGCATTTCCTTTGTCCATAGTTCTTGTCTTTAAAAATTGGTCAACGGCCATTGGCACTAGCACACCCATGCAATTAAAGTTTGATTGGTTGGATCAGTACGAACCGATATACCTTTTTTGGAGTGGTATAATTCTGGCGGCGGTGTTAATTGTTTTATTGATTATCACACTTTTTTGGCCACGGTCGCAGTCATTATATCTTCATCAAAAGTCTGATGGTCAAGTTACCATCAGTAAGAAAGCTATTGAGCATTTTGCTCTTTCAGCACTTCAACATGAACCCTTTATTGGTAACCCCAAGGTATCAGCTAAGTTATCACGAAAAAGGATCACACTTAAAATATCGGGTGATCTACTAAATTCAGTCAATGCCAAGAAACAGACTGCAGATTTTCTCAATCAATTAAAAAAAGATTTGCGTATTTGTCTTGGAATTTCTGAACAGAAAAAAATAAAAATCCGACTCGTTGATTTCAATGAGTCGGGCGCTAATGTGCATCAATCTCGAGTTGTCTAGGAGGTGATAACGTGCCCGAACTCATTAAAGCTTATTTTTGGCCACTAATTGGTGGAATTATAGGATTGCTTTTAGCGGTCCTTATCATCACTTTTGGATTTTTCAAGACGCTTTTTGTTTTGATTTTTGTGGCGATTGGGATTGCCGCGGGCTATTATATTCAAAAAACTGGTATCTTAACAGATGTTTTTAAATAACTGTTTGAATTATAAGGAGGAAAAATTATGCAGAACGGAACGCCAAGTGAAAAAACAACAACTGACGAAAAGTCTGGTATTAAAGGAAATTTAACATTTGATGATAAGGTTATTCAAAAAATAATTGGTATTGCACTTTCTGAAGTAGATGGCTTATTAACCGTAGATGGCGGTTTTTTCGCAAATGTTGCTGAAAAACTAGTTAATACTTCCGATGTCACATCAGGAATTGATGTAGAGGTTGGAAAAAAACAGGTTGCAGTGGATCTCGACATTGTTGCTGAATACGGCATTGATATTTCTAAACTGTATGACAAGATCAAAGATGTTATCGTTCGGGAAGTAAAGAATATGACCGACTTAGAAGTAATTGAAGTAAATGTGAATGTTGTTGATGTCAAGACAAAGGAGCAACATGAACAAGATTCGACTTCTTTGCAAGATCGCGTGAGCGATGTACTCAGTACGGGCGCAAAGAAATCGAAGGAAACATTAAGTGACAGCGTTGATAAAGTAACGTCTGACAATAAATCTAGTCGTGTTAACTAAGGGAGTAAGTAAATATGGGACTTATTTGGACATTAATCGTCGGGGCAATCATTGGTGCCATTGCTGGCGCAATCACTAACCGTGGTGCTGCTATGGGCTGGATTGCAAACATCGTAGCTGGTTTGATTGGTGCATGGATTGGCCAAGGGCTCCTTGGCACTTGGGGCCCTTCATTAGCTGGCATGTCATTGATACCATCGATCATCGGGGCAATTATTTTAGTTCTGATTGTTTCGTTAGTTGTTGGTCGAATCAGTAAAAAGTAAGGGGGGAATTTTCTGCACATTTTGAAAAGTGTATTTACGTTTATGATCGCTTCTACGCTCGTTGTAGGTGGTGTTCTCATCGGCGGCACCGTCTTGGCGGCTAAGAAGGTAGATGGCATTGGTGATACGTTGCAACAAAAATTACATGGATAATTAGCCAAATCATCTATATTAGTCATCTTAGAATGTAAATAATTTGACAATTAAAGGTCAGTTAATCAATATTTCAATTGTTATGATAACCTTTTATAAGTATAAATGCTAATTTCCCAGGATTTTACAACTCAAGCCATACGGCTGACAGATTTTCTGCCAGCCGTATTTCTTTTATGCATGACTT
>NZ_AZCR01000149.1 GCF_001433875.1 Lactobacillus delbrueckii subsp. delbrueckii DSM 20074 = JCM 1012 | reverse complement strand
GCAAGTTTGATTTCTTTAGTGTATTTAGTCATGAAAATAACCCCCGAAATTAGTGTCCTAATTTCGGGGGTCATATCACTTAGTCTTTTTTCATTTTCATCTTCATCAAAAAAGCCGTCACTAGGACGGCTTGTCAAAAAAAGTTTAACTATTAGGCCATGAACACACATGACCAAGCTTAATTCTACATGCGTTTGCATCAAAAAGCAACACACTAGTGTAGTGTCATACTGATATCTTAAGTATGTTTAGTGCTATAGCTTTGGATACAAAGATGCAAGTTTGATACGTGCA
>NZ_AZCR01000148.1 GCF_001433875.1 Lactobacillus delbrueckii subsp. delbrueckii DSM 20074 = JCM 1012 | reverse complement strand
GCTTATTTTCCACTCAGACCGTGGCTGGCAATATCAGCACCAAGCATATCAAGCCGCTCTGGCTAACAGAGGGATCGATCAGAGTATGTCCAGGTTGGGTAATTCTCTTGATGACGGCTTAATGGAAGGCTTCTTCGGCATTCTTAAGCGGGAGATGTTTTACGGCCAAGAACATAAATACAAGGACTTAAATGAGCTTGAGCAAGCTATTCAGAAATACATCGATTACTACAACAACGTAAGAATCAAGACAGGACGAAAAAACATGACCCCGATTGAATATCGGAATCATGTT
>NZ_AZCR01000147.1 GCF_001433875.1 Lactobacillus delbrueckii subsp. delbrueckii DSM 20074 = JCM 1012 | reverse complement strand
GATTTTTTGTGCTCCAATCCAGTGAAAACGATTTTTCTTACTGGATCGGAACAGTGTTCAGTTTAATTTTACAATCGGCGAAAGATATTCGAAACATAAGTGTTGATCTTCCAAGCAGATCAGAAATGAAATTGCTTGTAAAAAAATTAAACGTGGTAAACGATAAGATTTTACTAAATGAACAGATAAATGATAATTTAGATGAACTATCGACTGTTATTTTGGTTCAGTATAAAAACTTGTGTAAATGACTGAGAGACTTAGAAAGCTTTCCGCGATAGTTCCATTAACCGCAGGAA
>NZ_AZCR01000146.1 GCF_001433875.1 Lactobacillus delbrueckii subsp. delbrueckii DSM 20074 = JCM 1012 | reverse complement strand
ACTTGGGCCTGTAGCTCAGCTGGTTAGAGCGCACGCTTGATAAGCGTGAGGTCGATGGTTCAAGTCCATCCAGGCCCATTGAAATGCAAAGAAAGCTCTTTACATTTCAGCCGAGATGGAGTAACATCTTAAAAGTTGATATTTTACGGGGGCATAGCTCAGCTGGGAGAGCACCTGCTTTGCAAGCAGGAGGTCATCGGTTCGATCCCGTTTGCCTCCATTGGCCGGAAGGCCAAGTTTGTACGTTGAAAACTGAATATCTTAATTCCAAGAAAAAACCGAGAATCATTGAGATCAATGAAAACATTGCAAAGCGACC
>NZ_AZCR01000145.1 GCF_001433875.1 Lactobacillus delbrueckii subsp. delbrueckii DSM 20074 = JCM 1012 | reverse complement strand
TGACCGCATTTACCGGCGTAGATAGTCAAAATCTGCTAGATGTTATGGTAAGTGTTCAATTTATTCTTGCAATTGGCGAAACAAAATGAAATATAGAGGATAGTTAACATAATTTTAGATATGGAAAGCACTTTACTTAATATGGCCCTTGAAAAAATGCAAACGCTTTTTCAGAAAATCTCATCAAAAATACTTACACAATCAATTTTTCTATGCTAGAACAACTAACTGTATTTGAATCGCCAATTGCAAGAATAAATTGAACACTTACCATAACATCTGGCAGATTTTGACTATCTACGCCGGTAAATGCGGTCAAG
>NZ_AZCR01000144.1 GCF_001433875.1 Lactobacillus delbrueckii subsp. delbrueckii DSM 20074 = JCM 1012 | reverse complement strand
TTCCGGCAATGACCCGTACGGGATTTGAACCCATGTTACCGCCGTGAAAGGGCGGTGTCTTAACCACTTGACCAACGGGCCAGATGGAGGATACAGGGCTCGAACCTGTGACCCTCTGCTTGTAAGGCAGATGCTCTCCCAGCTGAGCTAATCCTCCAATGCACCCAGTAGGACTTGAACCTACAACCTTCTGATTCGTAGTCAGACACTCTATCCAGTTGCGCTATGGGTGCATCTGTTCAATTAAGCATCGCTTGATGCTAAGCGGAAGACGGGATTCGAACCCGCGACCCCCACCATGGCAAGGTGATGTTCTACCACTGAACTACTTCCGCAT
>NZ_AZCR01000143.1 GCF_001433875.1 Lactobacillus delbrueckii subsp. delbrueckii DSM 20074 = JCM 1012 | reverse complement strand
GAGCAGGCTTCGCACGATCTGATAACCAACAAGAATAGACTGCACAAAGCCATTCAGCTCACTTTCCCAGAGATTGAGCACCTAATGGCTAATCCGAGAGGAAAAAACTACTGGAGTATTGTTCTCAAATTCCCACACCCTAATATTGTATTAGAAACAAAAGAAGCCGATATCATCGACTTCTTAAAGAGCTTATCTGGTATTGGTGAAAAACGTGCCAATGATTTGGCACAGAGGCTTATCCGGCTGGCCAAGCTCGCATGCCCAGCTGTCAAAAAGAGCAGTGCACACATTCGTGGCCTTGAAATGGCCATTAACAATATTCTGAGCGCTGAAGA
>NZ_AZCR01000142.1 GCF_001433875.1 Lactobacillus delbrueckii subsp. delbrueckii DSM 20074 = JCM 1012 | reverse complement strand
TGTTCTGGATGTTTATGAGCTTCCTTACAATCCAAAAGTGCCGGTAGTTTGCATGGATGAAAAGCCATATCAGTTGTTAGGCGAAGTCAGAGATTCATGGGCTATGCGTCCAGGTGACAATAAGAAAGTTGATTCAGAATACGTTCGTAAAGGTACATGCAGTATCTTTGCCTTCGTAGAGCCGCTAGGAGGTCGTCATCACACAAGCGTCAGAGAACACAGAACTGCAGTTGACTGGGCTGAAGAAATCAAATATATGGTTGATGAGATGTACCCTGAAGCCGAGAAGATCATTCTTGTCATGGACAATCTTAATACGCACAAGCCATCCTCACTATAT
>NZ_AZCR01000141.1 GCF_001433875.1 Lactobacillus delbrueckii subsp. delbrueckii DSM 20074 = JCM 1012 | reverse complement strand
TTGACCGCATTTACCGGCGTAGATAGTCAAAATCTGCTAGATGTTATGGTAAGTGTTCAATTTATTCTTGCAATTGGCGGTAATTTAATTCATTGCTTAACAGATTTTTTATTTCTTGAATCAAGTACTCGCAATTTGCAAATTCTTTTTCATCAATGCTTATGGTTAAGCAATTTATAGCAAGCCGCGTCACTAGCCGCTTGTTGTTTTTGTTTAGTGAGTAATAAATAGAATTTTTTAGAATCTCCTTTGTCAACAGGAATAAATGCTAATTTCCCAGGATTTTACAACTCAAACCATACGGCTGACAGATTTTCTGCCAGCCGTATTTCTTTTATGCATG
>NZ_AZCR01000140.1 GCF_001433875.1 Lactobacillus delbrueckii subsp. delbrueckii DSM 20074 = JCM 1012 | reverse complement strand
CCTAACAACTGATATGGCTTTTCATCCATGCAAACTACCGGCACTTTTGGATTGTAAGGAAGCTCATAAACATCCAGAACATCTTCCATGCAGGCTATGAATTCTGGGTCTTCTTTCTTTGGGAGGCACCAGTAGTCGCTGCGGTGAGGTCGAAGTTGGTTTTTTTTAGAGTTCTACGGATGGCTTCGCGACTGATTGGCTCATCAAGAATTATCTTCATTTGTGCTTCAAGAAGACGCAAAGTCCAACGGCTATGCCCCTTGGGAACAGGTCCACAGGCCACTTCGAGTAGTTTCGCTTCTACACGTCCATCAACTTTGCGTTGTGCGTTATCAGAATTAACACTGCGCTTAAGCTTGAT
>NZ_AZCR01000014.1:14209-33798 GCF_001433875.1 Lactobacillus delbrueckii subsp. delbrueckii DSM 20074 = JCM 1012 | reverse complement strand
AGTTTGATTTCTTTAGTGTATTTAGTCATGAAAATAACCCCCGAAATTAGTGTCCTAATTTCGGGGGTCATATCAAAAAGCAGCTCCTTTCTTATTTAGTCGAATTGATCCAGTGAAAACCAGCCCCGATGAGCCAGATGGCGCCTCCTAAAATAAAGAGGACCCAGCTGGTGGACCAGCGGCCGGTCGCGATGCTGGCCAGCAGGTAGACAGCTATGACGATAGTCCAGTAGATGCTGTTGATCCTGCCCAGGCGCTTAGTGTTCTGCCGGTCCATCTCTGCGCCTGGTTCGATGGTCTGCCCTTCTTGCTTGTCGTCTTTCAGCAGGTAGTCAGCTGACACGTCGTATAAAACCGCCAGTTTGGCGATGTATGATATGTCGGGCACGCTGTCGCCGTTTTCCCAGCTGGCCACCTTGGCTTGTGTGGTCATTAATTTTTCCGCTAATTCTTTTTGGCTTAAGCCATGCTTCTTGCGCAGGTCGCGCAGCTTGCTTGGAAGCATCATGTTTTTCCCCCTCATCAATCTCTCTTCGATAATATTATAGCCTTTAGCTAGCTTAAAAGCTCGCGGAGAAAGAAAAAGTTCCCGCGTCAGCAGGAACTTGAAAAGTCATTAATCTAATCCGTCAGTCAGGTCGGTCAGCTTGGCAAATTCGCGCTGAACCAGGAAGGAGACGCAGAGGGCCAGGCCGGCCAGGATGATGAAGGCGGCCAAGGTCACGTAGTAGCTCTTCAAAACTTCGTGGGTGAAGGAGAGCAGGAGCGGGCCAACCATGCCTGCTGCCGCCCAGGCAGTCAAGATGGCGCCGTGGATGGCGCCGAGTTCTTTAGTGCCAAAGACGTCGCCCAGGTAAGCCGGAATGACTGAGAAGCCGGCTCCGTAGCAGGACATCAAAAGGCTGAGGGCTACAGCGAAGATGAATGGTGAGTGGGTGAAGATCAAGATCACGAACATGGCCATGTCAACGACAAAGATCAAGCTGTAGGTCAAAGGCCGGCCAATGTAGTCGGACAAGGTTGCCCAAACCAGCCGGCCAAAGCCGTTGAAGAGGCCGATGATGCCGACCATGACAGCGGCAGTAGCCGCGCTCATCCCAGTCAGTTCCTGGGCCATTGGTGAGGCAGCGGAGACCAGGGAGATACCGCAGGTGATGCTGATAAAGAACATGAACCAGAGCAGGTAGAAGGTCTTGGTCTTCAGCGCTTGGTTGGCCGTTATTTGCAGGCCGCCAGTCAAGGAAACAGCTTCCTTGTCTTCACTCTTAAAGTTGGCCAGGTCGTCAGCAGTTGGCCGCTTAATAAACTTGGCAGATACGATCATAATCAAGAAGTAGCCGGCACCCAAGATGTAGAAGGTATTGGACAAGCCAACGCTTGACATCAGGAATTGGGCGACCGGGCTGGTTAAAAGAGCGGCAAATCCGAAGCCCATGATGGCCAGGCCAGTAGCCAAACCCCGTCTATCTGGGAACCACTTGATGATGGTTGAGATCGGGGTGACGTAGCCGGCACCCAGGCCCAGACCAGCGATGACGCCGTATGAAGCGTACAAGAGCCAGAGCTGCTGGCTTTGAACAGCCAGGCCAGTCAAGGCGATCCCGCTCCCGTAAAGGATGGCGGAAACAGTTCCAGTTAAGGTCGGGCCTAATTTTTCAACCAGGCGGCCCATGAAAGCCGCGGACATCCCCAGGAAGAAGATGGCCAAACTAAATGCAAATGCAACTGATGATTCGCTCCAGCCGGTCTGTGCCGCGATTGGCTTAGTGTAGACGCTCCAAGCGTATACTGAGCCGATCATCAGATGCAGCATGACCCCCGCCAAAGCAACAATGTAACGATTAGTCTTCATTGTTCAGATATTCTCCTTATAAATCTTTGGACTTTGTAACAATACACGAACAATATTCTTAAATAGGGTCAATATCATTCGATGCGTTAAGGATACCATGTCAGCAATGTAAGGGCAAGGCAAATTTTTCAAGATCTTGAGTTGGAACCGCTAACCATACTACTAGATCTAGAGTTGTTTTTTGCAAAAGAGTTACCGGTAACATGACCGGAAAATGTGAAAGCGCTTAGGAAAACGGCTAAGATAGAAGGGTGAGAAAAAACGGCCACAGGCCAAGGAGGAAAAAATGGCTAGCGATACCAAGATTGACTTGCGCAAGCAAATGATTTACAGCATTTTGGTCAGAAACCACTCGCCAGAGGGCAAGTTCGAAGGGGTCCGGAAGGATTTGGAACGGATCAAGGACTTGGGGACGGACATCATCTGGCTTTTGCCGATCCAGCCGTCAGGCAAAGAGAAGTGGAAGGGGGAGCCTGGGTTCACCCTACGCAATTTCCGACTACCGGGCTATTAACCCGGAATACGGGACTATGGAGGACTTCAAGCGTCTGTGCGATGACGTTCACGCCAAGGGATGAAGATCATCATCGACTGCGTCTACAACCACACTTCCCCAGACTCAGTCCTGGCTAAGGAGCACCCGGACTGGTTCTACCACAAGAAGGATGGCAGCTTTGGCAACAAGGTGGGCGACTGGAGCGACGTTATCGACTTAGACTACAGCCACAAGGACCTCTGGAAGTACCAGGCAGAGACTTTGGTCATGTGGGCCAAGTATGTGGACGGTTTCCGCTGCGACGTGGCCCCGATGGTGCCGGTGGACTTTTGGAAGTATGCCAGAGCGGCCAGGGGCTATTTGGCTGGCTGAATCTGGTGCCCCGGACTTTATCCGCTTCTTGAGAAGCAAGGGGGCAGTCGGTGGGTCAGATTCTGAGCTCTATCAGGCTTTTGACATGACCTATGATTATGACATCTACCCAGATTTGCGGGCAGCACTGCTGGGGCAAAAGGATCTGACTGACTACCTGGCTGGCCTGAACCGGCAAGAAGGGGTCTACCCGGAAAACTATGTCAAGGCGCACTTTTTGGAAAATCATGACGTGGTCCGGGCGCACGGGATGATTGATGATCCGGCGGCCTTGCGGGCAATGACGGCCTTCATCTACTTCATGAAGGGGGCCATGCTGGTCTACAATGGGGAAGAAAAGGGGGATGCCCACCACGTGACCCTGTTTGACAAGGACCCGGTTGACTGGAACGGCGATATTGATTTGACGGACATCTTAAAGAAGATGCATGAAATCAAGCAGCTGCCAATCATGGCTGAGGGCAGCTATGAGGCTAAAGAGGTCAGAAAGGGTGTCTTGGAAGCTGTCCACAGCCTGGGTGAAGGTGGAGAAGAAGAGCAGTTGATCGGCTTGTTTAATACGACCGGCAAGAAGCAGGCGATTCCGACCCAGCTGCCAGAGGGGATCTACAAGAACCTTTATGATGGCAGCAGCGTCCAGGTTTACGAAGGAGTCATGCGGATCGGCGAGATTACCATTATTGAGAAATAAGGGCTGAGAAAGCAGTCTGAGGGAGACAGATTTTTTGCGAAAATTGGCGAAATTTTTTTGACAAAAGCAGATTGTTTGCTATAATGAAAGAGTTGATAAATTGCCAATTTAGCTCAGTTGGTAGAGCATCTCCCTCGTAAAGAGAAGGTCATTGGTTCGATTCCAATAATTGGCACTCAGAGTATCAAAGAAGTCCGCTGCAAGAAGGCAGCGGACTTCTTTGCGCCAAAATTTGGCACGAAATGATCTTACCCTGGCATTTAGTGATGTTCTGATTTTTGCCCTTGTTGCTGGTTGATGACTGCTACTACTCAACTAATACTTGGCTGACCACCTGGCAGAATCTGCTAAAGGCGGGGCTTATGAGGAGACAGTCACCAAGGTTGTGGCAGGGATGCACAAGCAGTATAAATCCAAAGCTTGTGACCCGGGCAATTAGCAAGGCAGTAAATGCTTAAGATAAATTGTCTCAGACCGGTGAAGCAAATGACAAGTTCCGTGCTCTGTCAGTCCTCGGCCTCGGCGTAATAGCCCTGACCGCCCTGCTTGGTCTCGCAATCGACAAGAAGCGCAAGAACTAGCCTCTTTCTTTAAAAAGCTAACCGCTTTTTACGACATGATTCTTTTAATAAAGGATCATGTCTTTTTTCGCCTTTTTCCTGTTTTTTCGCGGACTTTACACATTTAGGATTGACAAAAAGCCTTTAAAGCATAATTATGTAATTTAAGAAAGGGCAGGGTGATAAAAATGACCGACTACAACAATGAATACGACAACGACTACCTGGAAGATCTGGAGATTGACCCCAGTGAAATCCTGGACTATAGCATCTCTGAAAAACTTGCTGGCTTATGCGGGGAGGAAAAAGCTGCCTTCTGGCGCTCCTTCTACCAGCAGGCCCGGCAGCTGCACCGCCTCTTTATCACCAGCGATGACCTCCGGGAAAACTTTGACGTCGATGTCATCTATAACCGCCGCAACCAAGACGCGGTCTACCAGGCCATCCCTGCTGGCTGTAAAAAAGAGGAAAGCTGCCTGCTTATGCAAGGGGTGATCGATGACTACACTTTATCAGAAGACGACACCCTGGAAAGCCGCCAGTCCCTCTTTATCCCCGAGAACGAATCTACCTTCGTCTACGAGCTGAACACTGACGACGGCCTAATCAACCTCTTCTCCTTGACCTATCAGCAGAATAGCCACGCCTTGGATGCCCTCGGCTTTAACTTGAAGCACCGCCAGCAGATTCACCATGCCGGTGAACTTGATTACTAATTTATAGGAGGGAAAAATGCGTAAGGATCTAAAACTTTTCCAGCACGGCACCCTAGCCATGCTGGTCGCTGGCTTCTTTGACGGGACCATCGAAGCCTTATCCGGTGACGTCAAAACGCCCTTTGCCTGCGTCCACTTTGACCCAAAAAGTCCTGGCCAAAAGGTAAGCGGCTTCTCTTTGCCGGAACTTGAAGCCTATCTGAAAGGGCAGGGGATGGGGAATATTTTCTACGCCGTCAAACTCACCGGCCGCTTTGCCAAAATGAAGACCACTCCTACCACCCACGTGACCTCTACGAAAGCAACCCAGTCATGAAGAAGACGGTTGACGCCTTGATCGACGGGACGATTCCTTGCTGCGTCAGCGAAGGCCGGGCCCTGGATGATGACTTCCTGAAGGACAACGAAGAATTCTTGGTTTTGGCCGACTTTGAAGCCTACTTGAAGGTCCAGAAGCTGGTTGAAAAGGTTTGGGCAAACAAGCAGCAATGGGCCCAGATGAGCCTGGTCAACATCGCTCACTCTGAACGCTTTAACGCTGACAAGACCATTGAACGCTACGCCAGTGAAATCTGGCACCTGGACAAGGTGGAAGTGGACGCTGGAAAAGCGTAAGAGTGACTGATGAGAGCTATATTTAATTCTTGGGACACTAAATACAAGCAGCCCTTTGGCGCCACGCAGGCCAATACCAGCGTCAAGTGTGCGATTGAAGTCGATGAAGAGATCCAGGAGATTACCATCTGGCTGACTAAAAACAATGAGTCGTCGGTGGCTTACCCCATGACTTTCAACGATGAAAGCAAGATGTATGAGACCAGCGTCAAGATTAGCAGCTCCGGGCTCTACTACTACTTCAACATTAAGCAAAACGACCAGTTTTACTTCCTGGAAAGAAGCCAGGACGGTTTTGGCGACGGGGAGATCACCCAGGACGGCCGGGATATCCGGACCTTCCAGCTGACTTGCTATGACCGGGCGGTCCCGCAGGCTCCCTGGTAGACTCAGGGGGTGGTCTACCAGATCTTCCCAGACCGCTTCAACAACGGCAACCCGCATGGGGAGATCCAGGGCCGCAAGAAGGACAGTTTCATCTACGCGACCAAGGAAGACAGTCCTTACTATATTAAGGATGGGCATGGTGATATAGCCCGCTGGGACTTTTTTGGCGGCAACCTCGAAGGTATCAGGCAAAAGATTCCCTATTTAAAGGATTTGGGAGTGACGGCCATCTACTTGAGCCCGATCTTCCAGGCTTCCAGCAACCACCGCTATAACGCCCAGGACTTCATTAAGATCGACCCCATGCTGGGGACCGAGGAGGACTTCAAGAACCTGATTAAGGACCTGCACAAAAACAGGATTGCCTTGATCTTAGACGGGGTCTTCAACCATGTCGGGGCCGACAGCAAGTACTTCTTGAGCGCGGTCACGGACAAGACGGGCCCTTACTACTCCTGGTTCAACTTCATCAACTATCCGACCAAGTACCAGTCCTGGTGGGGGGTAACCACGCTTCCTGAAGTCAACAAGAATAATGCTGACTACCAGAACTTCATCTGCGGGCCCGACGGCGTTTTAGCCAAGTGGACTCGGATGCATGTCGACGGCTGGCGCTTGGACGTGGCAGACGAACTCCCAATGCCGTTCTTGCGGGAAATCCGCGAGCGCCTGCAGAATGAAGACTGCCATGTCCTGATCGGGGAAGTCTGGGAAGACGCCTCCCACAAGTTCGTCAACAGTGAATTCCGGACTTATATGGCCGGGGACAACTTAACCGGAACCATGAACTATCCGGTCCGCAACTTTATCGTTTCGCTCTTGCAGGCCAATAACGAAACGGAAGAAGTGGCCGCAATGAATGACCTGGAAAAGCTGGTTGAGAACTACCCTAAGGCCTTTCTGGAAAACTGCCTGAACAATATCGGCACCCACGATACGGCCAGAATCAAGACCGTCTTGGGGGGAGACGTGCAGCTGGTCGCTCTGGCCTTTGGCCTCTTGTTTTCTGTTCCCGGCGTTCCCTGCATCTATTATGGGGATGAAGCAGGCCTAGAAGGGGACAAGGACCCGGACAACCGCCGCTACTTCCCATGGGGCAAGGAAAGCGACTTTTTGGAAAAAGAAGTCAAGGAACTGGCCCACTGGCGGCGGGAAAACCGGGCACTAGTCGACGGGAAAGTTGGTTATGTCAAGATTGATTATGGCATCAACGCCCTGGTCCGCTACAACCAAAGGGAACTGGTCATTTACTGCTACAACAAGACCGACCAGGATATGATCCTGGACGCGGGAAAATTTCAAACATATTGCCTGCCAGAGAAGATTGGAGAGCTGGTAAGTGATATACTGGATCAAGAAAGCGTAGCTCAGAAGGCTTATCTGTTGAAGACATTTAAGCTAGACAGGAATGAAAAAGAATAAAAAGGAATAGAAAGGAATATATCATATGGACGCAAAAGAAATTTTTGAACAATGGAAACAAGCCGCCCTGCCGGAAGACCTGGCTGAACAAATGGCTGAATTAGGCGGCGACGAAAAGTGGATCGAAGACGCCTTTGGCCAGGACATCAACTTTGGGACTGCCGGGATGCGGGGGCTCCTGGAACCAGGGACTAACCGGATCAACGTCTTCACGGTCGGTCGGGTAACTGAAGGTTTGGCCCGCTTGATCGACGAAAACGGCGAAGAAGCCAAGAAGCGGGGCGTGGTAATTTCCTTTGACTCCCGCTACAACTCACGCGAACTGGCTACTCATGCTGCCCGCGTTTTGGGAGCTCACGGCATTCACGTCTACCTCTTTGACGACCTGCGTCCAACGCCGGAACTGTCCTTCGCTGTCCGCTACCTGCACACCTTTGCCGGGATCAACATCACTGCTTCCCACAACGCCAAGCAGTACAACGGCTACAAGGCTTACGGCGAAGACGGTGCCCAAATGGGGCCGGAAAACGCTGACCGCCTCTTTGTCTACGCGCAAAAGGTTGAAGATATCTTCAGCGTTAAGGCAGCTCCAGTCAAGAAGCTGCGCGCTGAAGGCACTTTGCAGCTGATCGGCGAAGATGTCGACGAAGCCTACCTGGCCAAGTTGGAAACGGTCAACGTCAACAAGGACATGATCAAGGAAAACGCCGACAAGCTGAAGATTATTTACACTCCGCTGCACGGGACGGGTAAGATGCTTTACGACCGCGCCTTCAGACGGGGCGGCTTCAGCAACGTTGTTCCAGTGCCAAGCCAGGCGATTGTGGACCCAGAATTCCCGACTTGCAAGAAGCCTAACCCGGAATTCCGTGACGTCTTCAACCCAGGCGTGGAACTGGCCAACGAAATCGGCGCTGACATGATCGTGGCTACCGACCCGGACGCTGACCGGATGGGAGCCTGCGTAAGAACTGACAAGGGCGACTTCCAAGTTTTGACTGGGAACCAAATCGCTACTTTGATGTCTTACTATCTCCTGCAAAACTTGAAGGACTCAGGCAAGCTGACTCCGGACTACGAAATCGTTACTTCAATCGTATCCAGTGCCTTGCCATTCAAGATTGCCAAGGACTTCGGCATCAAGACCAAGTCAGTTCTGACTGGCTTCAAGTATATCGGTGAAGAAGTCGACCGGATGAACAAGGAAGGGGACGGCAAGTTCCTGATGGGCTTTGAAGAAAGCTACGGCTACCTCTTCCAAGCCTTCGCCCGCGACAAGGACGCCATGCAAGGAGCCTTGATGTTCGCCGAAGTTGCCAGCTACTACGCTTCCAAGGGCATGACTGTCTTTGACGGCCTGCAGGAAATCTGGAAGAAGTACGGCGTTGCTTATGAAATCACCCGGGCTATCGAAATGCCAGGGATCGGCGGGCAAAAGAAGATGGCTGAATTGATGAGCAAGCTGAGAGAAGAACACCTCAGTGAAATCAACGAGGCCAAGGTCTTGAAGATCGAAGACTACCAAGAACAAGTTACTGTCGAAAACGGCGAAGAAACTCCATTGACTGGCTTCCCGAAGTCAAACGTCTTGAAGTACTTCCTGGATGACGAAACTTGGGTAGCCCTGCGGCCATCTGGTACTGAACCAGTAATCAAGGCTTATGTCGGCGTTAACAAGGCTGACATCGCAACTGCTGAAAAGGCAGCTGAAAGCTACCAAGACGCTATCAGCGAATTGCTGAAGTAATTTTAAAACAACAAAGAAAGAAGCACCGCGAATGCGATGCTTCTTTTTTGTGCTTGTGTGCTGTTAAGAATTATAGGCTCTTACTTGTCCCCGAAGGTGACACCCATGAGGCGGGCGTTGCTTACGGTCTTGCCGTTCGGGTCAACGTACTTGAGCTTGCCGGCCGTGTCTTCCAGGGCGATAGAGTCGACTTCACTGTGCTTTAAGACAACCAGGCGGCCGAAGGACCGGTTCATGAGGCGGGCGCCTTCAATCCCGAAGCGGGTTGAGATTTGCCGGTCGTAGGCATCTGGCCGGCCGCCCCGTTGAGCGTGGCCGATGACCGCCGTTCTGATTTCAGCGTCTGGCAAAACTTCCTGCAATTGGGCAGCGATTTCGTTAACCACGCTGGCGCCGTTTCTAGCGGCAACCTTGGCCTTGTACTTCTTCTTGGACAGGGTGGCGTCTTCCTTGGAAATTGCCCCTTCAGCGGCAGCAATGACCGTGAAGCCCTTGCCGGACTTTTGTCTTTCCTTGACCTTCTTGGCTACGACATTGATGTCGTAAGGAATTTCCGGCAAAAGGATAATGTCACTGCCGGCAGCCAGGCCAGCAGCCAGGGCGATGTGGCCGACCTTGTGGCCCATGACTTCTACGACGAAGACCCGGGAGTGGCTTTGAGCAGTAGTGTGGATTTCATCCAGGTATCTGGTGGCAATATCAATGGCGCTTTGGAAACCGAAGGTGTAGTCAGTTCCCCAAGTGTCGTTGTCGATGGTCTTTGGCAGGCCGATCACGTTCAGGCCTTCTTGGGCCAGCATGTTGGCTGACTTAAGTGACCCGTTGCCGCCCAAAACAGCCAAAGCGTCCAGGTTGAGCTTCTTGTAGGTCTTCTTCATGGCAGCTACCTTATCAAAGCCGTCAACGATGACTCGCATTTCCTTGAATGGCTGGCGGGAAGTGCCCAGAATCGTCCCGCCTTCGTTGATGATGTCGGAGAAGTCCCGCGGCTTCATCTTGACGTAGTCTTCATGCATCAAGCCGTAGTAGCCCCGCTTGAAACCGATGATTTCCACGTCATCGACACAGTTGTAAAGGGTCTTGGCCAATCCCCGCATGGTCGCGTTGAGCGCCTGGCAGTCGCCGCCGCTTGTCAAAATACCGACTCGTAAAGTCATGCTTAAATTCCTCCCCGTGCTAAACAGTTCTCTTAAATTCGGCTTAATTTAAATCTTAGTCGTGTACCTGCCAAGATGCAAGCAGATTTTTAAATCTAATTGAAAAAACATGAATATATTGTCAAATGAAAATTAGTAAAGGAAAAGCAGCCCGGGCAGGGCTGCTTCATGGTAGTAGTTTTGATTAGTAAGCAGTTAAAGCAATCAAGTTGTCGCCGTGCTTAACGTCAGTTGCTTCAACCCGGGCCACTTCATTGTATGAAGGGGTGTTGGTGATGACAACTATGACAGTGGTGTCGTAGCCGGCAGCCTTGACGGCATCCAGGTCGACTTCGCCGATCTTGTCGCCCTTTTCAATGTGCTGGCCTTGAGTGACCAGGGACTTGAAGTGCTGGCCGTTCAAGTTGACCGTGTCCAGACCGATGTGGATCAGGACTTCGGCACCGTCGTCAGACTTAAGCCCGTAAGCGTGGCCAGTCTTGTAAGCAACGGAAACAGTACCGGTAACTGGAGCGTAGACATTGCCGTCACTAGGAATGATGGCTGCCCCGTTACCCATGAGCTTTTGGGAGAAGACTTCGTCATTTACGGCTGATAGGTCTTCAGAAATGCCGTCTACAGGTGCCAGAACTACTTCGTCTTCCAAACCAGCAGTCTTGGCAGCTTCAACTTGTTGTTCATCTTCAACTTCAGTTGAAGCGCTGAAGCCAGTTTCGCCTTCAACGCTGGCAACTTCTTCCTTCAAGTGGCCCTTGCCCCAGAAGAAAGTCAAGGCGAAGGCAATAGCGAAGGAAACAAGTTCACAGACAACGTACATTGGGATGATCTTCGGGTAGATGGACAGGAAGCCCAGGAAACCAGCAGAACCAAGGGATACGGCTTCAACGTGCAGGAGACCTGCAAGGGCTGAAGCAACACCGGACCCAATCAGGGCGCAGAAGAATGGGAAGCGGTACTTCAAGTTAACCCCGAAGAGAGCTGGTTCGGTGATCCCCAGGAGGGCAGAAACACCGGCTGATGAAGACAGACCCTTCATCTTTTCATTCTTAGTCAAGAACCAGATAGCGAAGGTTGCGGCACCTTGAGCAACGTTGGCCATGGAAGCAACAACGAAGATAAAGTCGCCCGCACCCTTGCCGGCAGCCAGCAATTGGGTTTCGATGGCCGGGAAGCTTTGGTGCAAACCAGTCATAACGATGGCTGAGTAGCAAAGACCGAACAGACCCATGCCGATGAAGCCAGCAGTGTCGTACAGCCATACGAAGCCGTTGGTGATCCAGTTAGAAACGGTCTGCATCACTGGCCCGACGATGGCGAAAGTTAGGAAGCCAGTGATCATGATTGACAGAAGCGGGGTGAAAGTAAAGTCAACCGCGCTTGGCAGGGCCTTGTGCAGCTTCTTTTCCAAGAAGGCTAAGATCCAGATAGCTGCCAGGACTGGAATAACTTGGTATTGGTAGTTGGTTTGCGCTACGTGCAAGCCGAAGATGTTCCAGTAGTGAGTTGCACCAGCCAGCTGCGGGGTGGTCATGATCAAGCCCATTGCAGCCCCGAGGAATTGGTTGGCGCCGAACCGCTTAGCGGCGGAAATACCGACTAGAACCGGCAGGAACATGAATGGGGCAGCTGACATCAGTTGGATCATGTCAGACAGGCCCTTGATGGCTGGGTTGATTTGGACCAGGGACTTAGGCCCGAACAGGCCAGGACTGGTAAAGAAGTTGTTCAAGGCCATCAGCAAACCACCCGCAACCAGGGCTGGGATGATTGGCACGAAGATGTCACTCAAAAGCTTGATGAAGGCCATGACAGGGTTGACCTTCTTGCCGCTGGCGGCGATCTTCTTCAAGTCGTCGGTAGAAACTTCGGACAGGCCGGTTTGCTTGATCAATTCGTTGTAGACGTTGTCAACGTCACCAGGCCCGATGATAACTTGGTATTGGCCGTCAGTCTTGAAGGTACCCTTAACGTCGGGATCCTTGTCCAAGGCTGCTTGGTCGATCTTGGTATCGTCTTTTAAGACTAAACGCAGACGAGTCGCACAGTGGGCAGCGGCTACCAGGTTGTCTTCACCTACGGCAGCGATTACCCGCTTGGCAACTGCATTGTAATTCATTGCCACGAGAAACACTCTCCTTATTTTCTGAAAACGCTTTTCATTAATTCACTTAACATAATAGCGGTTTCTGACAAATATGTCAATCGCTTGACAGAGAATATTTTATAAAAGTTCTGTTAACTCAAAAAGAGCCTGTTAACCGTTTGACATGTTAGCGCTTCAATCCTAAAATAGAAGATGATAAAAGCTTGATTATCCAGATGATTTTTTGCCTGGGAACAATCTGGCAAATAAAGATAAAAGGTTACTAAAGAAGAGACTAGTGATTAAGCGGAGGTTGCTTAATATGGAATGGACAAGAGAAAAAAGATATCTTCCTTATGAGAAATGGGATGTCAAGACTTTGCTTGAGCTGCAGAGCCAGGCAGACCGGTCAGACTACCAATTGCACTACCACATCCGGCCAACTTCTGGTTTATTGAACGACCCTAACGGCTTTTCCTACTATAATGGCCGCTGGCAGGTCTTCTACCAGGCTTACCCATTTGGGGCAGTGCATGGTTTGAAGTCCTGGGTGCACTTGACCAGTTCCGACCTGGTTCACTGGGAAAACCTGGGCGAAGCTGTTTATCCTGACACCCCGCTGGACAGCCATGGGGCCTATTCCGGTTCAGCCAAGGCAATTGGCGACAAGCTTTTTCTGATGTACACGGGCAATGTCCGCGACGAAAACTGGGTTCGCCATTCTTACCAGGTTGGGGCCTGGATGGACAAAGAGGGAAAGGTGACTAAGCTGGAGACGCCTCTGATCAACTCGCCAGAGCATGTGACTGAGCACTTCCGTGACCCGCAGATTTTAGAGCACGATGGCAAGTACTACGCTATTCTGGGTGCCCAGGACAAGGAGACCAAGGCCGGCAAGATCAGCCTTTACAAGTCAGATGCTGTAACGGGTCCATGGCAGGACCTGGGCTATGTTGACCTGCCAGACATGGGCTACATGGTTGAATGCCCGAACCTGGTCTTTGTTGACGGCAAGCCGGTCTTCATCTTCTGCCCGCAGGGTTTGGACAAGAACGTGACCGACTACCAGAATGTCTACCCGAACATGTACTGGGTTGGGGAAAGCTTTGACTTTGAAACCGGCCACTTCGAGACCAAGCAGAAGGCCCCGATCAACCTGGACGGGGGCTTTGACGTCTACGCTACTCAGGCCTTCAACGCGCCAGATGGCTATGCTTACGCCATCAGCTGGGTTGGCCTGCCGGATATGACTTACCCAAGTGATAAGGAAGGCTGGGCTAACTGCTTGAGCCAGGTCAAGCGCTTGTCTTTAAAGCACGGCCGCTTGCTTCAAAAGCCGGTCAAGGCCATGAAGAGCTTGAGAGGAGACGAAGAAGACTTCACAGGTGACCTGGCCTTTGATGCTGGCGCGCAAAGCGAACTGAAGCTGACTATTAAGCAGGGGCAGAAGGGCAAGCTGCTTTTGGCGGCAGACAGTGAAGGTAAGAACTGCATCAAGCTCAGCTTCAAGACCGGCAAGCACGCCAGCTTAATGGTTGACCGGGGTGAATGCGGCCAGGCCGTGAACCCGGACTACGGGACTAGCCGGACGGTGAAATTGCCAGCCGGGGAAGACCTGGACCTGCGGATCTTTGTGGACCACTCCCTCTTTGAAATTTTTGTCAATGGCGGCGAAGAAGTCATTACGGGGAGATTCTTCCCTCAAAATGGACAAACTTTTGTTAAGATGGATAGCGGTGTTGACTACCAGGCCAAGACTTGGCGGTTAAAGGATATGTAGGAGAGCAGAAGAGGGGATGACGATGAGGCTAAAATTAACTGATGTAGCGGAGAAGGCTGGCTGCTCGCCGACGACTGTCTCGCGGGTGATCAACAACTACGGCTACATCAGCCAGAAGACCAGGGACCGGGTGTACGCGGCCATGCGGGAGCTGAACTACCAGCCCAACACCTTGGCCCGGTCTTTGCAGGGCAAGCGGACCAAGATGATTGGGGTGATCATGCCCAGCATCACCAATCCCTTCTTCGCGGAACTGGTCGCGGCAATTGAAGACAAGCTGGAAGCGGACGGCTACAAGATGCTGCTCTGCGACGCCGGCCAGGACAGCAATAAAGAGCGACGCTATCTGCGGATGCTGGAGGCCAACCAGGTCGACGGGATCATCGCGGGTTCGCACAACCTGGGGATTGAAGAATACCAGCTCTATGGCCTGCCGATCGTTTCCTTTGACCGGGACCTGTCTGACCAGGTGCCGATCGTGACCAGTGACAACTACCAGGGCGGCTGCCTGGCTACCCAAGCCTTGGTTGACGCGGGATGCGGGCATGTCTACTTTGTCGGCAATCCGGTTAAAACAGGCAACCCGACCTCCCGCCGCTTTGACGGCTACGCGGACACGGTGGCCGCGGCGGGATTGACGGTACACACGGCCCGGTCAGCCTTTTACGAGTCTCCGGCGGCTAAGGCGCGAGAACTCCGGGAGCTCTTGACCAGCGGGCGGAAGATCGACGGGGTCTTTTGCTCAGACGATCTGACGGCCATCCTGCTCTTAAAAGAAGCCAGGAAGCTGGGGATCAGGGTGCCGGAGGACTTGAAAATCGTTGGCTTTGACGGGACCCAGCTGGTCCAGAACTACGTGCCGGAATTAGCGACGGTCGTCCAGCCGGTTCCAGACCTGGCCGGAACCTTGGTCAAGCTGCTCTATGAGCGGATCGCGGACCCGGAAAAGAAGCTGGCCCAAAACAGCTACCTGCTCCCGGTCAAGCTGCTGAGAAACCAGACTGTTTAAGCATCTCCTGCGGGGGGTGCTTTTCCTGTCTTTGCCAGGATAATCTGTATTTTTCCCGAAAAGCGCTTATAATAAAATTAGGAAGCAATTTTTAGTTAAAAGAAAGCTAAGGTGACAAGCATGGAGAAGAAGAAACGCGTTTGGCTGTTCATTTTGGCTTTTAGCCTGATCGGCCTCCTGGTCTACGGGGCGGAAATTGCCTATGCTTTTATGAAGGACTGCAACAAGAAGATGGAATACAGCTTCGATGAAGAAGAGGCGGAAGATCCGCAGGAAATGGAAGCTGACTACAAGAATCAAGAATAGTGCTAACTACTGAATAAAGCAGAAGAAATTGGGCCTGGCTTTGCCGGGCCAATTTTGTCCTGGGTCTTCATGGCTTTGGTCATGCTGATGTGGTTTATGCCGGACCAGCGGGCCAAGGAGTGGCGGGAAAAAATAAGAATCAAGAACAGGAAAAAGAGTAAAGAAAAAATCCACAAGCCAGGCTTGTGGATTTTTGTTGTTATAAGGCTAATTCAAGCAGGTCGACCTTGCAGTCGCCGATGTCGTCGTAGTAGACAGTTTCCTGGTTGACAAAGCGCCAGCCGTTCTTTTCATAGAGGCGGCGGGCAGGAGCGTTGCCATCCATGCTGTCCAGGCGGATGGATTTACAGCCGAGCTTTTTGGCCTGGTCCTTGATAAAGGTCAAAAGGACAGAGGACAGGCACTGCCGGCGGAAGGATGGGTGGACCCCGTAGAGGTGGAGGACGGCGATTTCGTTATCTTCAGCTGGGGTTGGCCAGGCAAATTTGCTGTAAAGAGGGTCATTACCCACAGTCAAGATGCCGGCTGAGGCGATCTTGCCGTCCTTGATGCCAACCACGGTCCGCTTTTATGCAATTGCTTCCGCGATATCTTTTTCGCTTGGGTAGATCCCCCAGTGCCAGTCGGCCCCGAACTGGTCGTCTTTTTGGTGGGCGCAGATGTCCTGGTAGAACTGGCAGAGGGCAGCCAAGTCAGCTTCCGTTGCCAAGCGGCAGTTTAATTCAGGCATGCTCTTTTCTCCTTAAATTGTTTTTTGTTTTTTGCTTATCACTCTGAGAATATTCTAGCAAAAAAGGCTGGCGAAGAACAAAAAAGGAACTGGGTAAACCAGTTCCTTTCGCTTGGTGCGGACGAGAAGACTTGAACTTCCACGACCAAAAGCGGTCACAAGATCCTTAGTCTTGCGCGTCTGCCAATTCCGCCACGCCCGCAAGCACATCTATTAGTATAGCAAAGGTGGGGAAAAGTGCAAGTGCTTTTTGCAAATAAAAATAATAAGCTTTTTGCCCTAAACCCTTGCTTTTTCTTCTGGATCGGGTATAATAATAGTCGTGCCTTGCAAGAAGGCTAAGCAAAATAAATGGCCCGTTGGTCAAGTGGTTAAGACACCGCCCTTTCACGGCGGTAACATGGGTTCAAATCCCGTACGGGTCATATGGAGGATTAGCTCAGCTGGGAGAGCATCTGCCTTACAAGCAGAGGGTCACAGGTTCGAGCCCTGTATCCTCCATTTTTTATTTTGAATTTCTTTTTATTTTCAATTACATGGCAAAAGCAGCTCAGGAGTAAATCCTCAGCTGCTTTTTTCTTTATCTATTCTCTTTTTTAGCAAAAATCAGTCCAGATCCAGCTGCCGCTTGACTTCGTCTGCCATGTTATCAGCCGGGATGACGATTTCTCGGGAGCTGTGGCCTAAGAAGGCCTCCATGGCTTTTGGGGCGGGGCCAGTTAGGTCAGTTAGTTCCTTAAGGGCTGGCAGGCCTTTTTCTTTAACATTTTGCCCGCTGATGGCGTGGTAGACGGTTTCCGGGAACTTGTAAGGGCTGGCAGTAGAGAGGACGACAGTTGGTTTATCGTCTTCTTCCTTAAAGCGCTTGGCGGCTAAAGAAGCAACAGCCGTGTGCGGGTCGATGACATAGCCGCTCTCTTCGTAAACCCGCTTGATTTCGCCTTCGATTTCTTCTGGAGTGGCGTAGTCGGCCCAGAAGCAGGAAAGCTTCTTTTGCATGTCTTCTGGCAATAGGTATTCGCCCTTTGTATTCAGCTGCTCCATCAAAGACTTGACTGTGACCGGGTCCTGGCAGAGGTCAAAGAGCAGGCGCTCCAGGTTGCTGGAGACCAGGATGTCCATGGATGGGGAGTTGGTCACGTAGAAGTCCCGCTTCTTGTCATACTTGCCCGTCTTGAAAAAGTCGGTTAAGACATTGTTCTTGTTGGAAGCGCAGATCAGGCGGCCGACTGGCAGGCCCAGTTTTTGAGCATAATAGCCGGCCAGAATGTCGCCGAAATTGCCAGTTGGCACAGAGAAATTGACGGGATCGCCGAAGGCAATGGCTTCTTGGTCCAGCAGCTGCTTGTAGGCGGCGAAGTAGTAGATGACCTGGGGCAAGAGGCGGCCAACATTCATGGAGTTGGCGCTGGAGAAGGTCAAATCGTGGTCAGCCAGCAAACTGTTCATGTCCGGGTTGTTAAAAATCTGCTTGACCCTGGTCTGGGCCTGGTCAAAGTTGCCCTCAACCGCTACAGCCACGGTGTTGTCGCTGTTTTCGCTCAGCATCTGCTTGAGCTGGATTGGGGCCACCCCTTGGTAAGGGTAAAAGACGATGACCCGGGTTTTGGCTAAGGACTGGAAGCCACGCATGGCGGCGGTCCCGGTGTCCCCGGAAGTCGCGGTCAAAATCACGATCCCCCTGTGGTCGTCTGAGTTTTCCAAGGCTGTCTTCATCAAGCGAGGCAGGCACTGCAAGGCCACGTCCTTAAAGGCCAGGGTTGGCCCGTGGAAGAGCTCCAGGTAGTAATTGCCGGCCTTCTTATCAGTCAGCGGGGCGATCCGGTCGTCATTCCATTGCTGGCCGTAGGCGCCTTTAACAATCTCTGCCAGCTGCTCTGCACTGTAGTCAGTCAAGAAGAGGGCCAGGATTTTTTTAGCCATATCCTGGTAAGGCAGGGTAAAAATTTCCTTTAAAGCAGCGGCTGAAAATGGAGCCGGAAATTCTTTAGGCACGAAAAGGCCGCTATCTGGGGACAGGCCTTGGACGATTGCCTGGGCAGCGGTAACTTCCTGCCCCTGGCTGCGGGTACTGCGGTAAATCATAAATCCTCCCTAAAAGTCAGATGCGTGATCTGTAAACTAGTAACGATGGTTGAAAAAAGATTTTTTCCTTTATGGCTAATTATAACGGGGAAATCATTTTTCTAAAAGGAAAAACATGATAAAATGATTAAAAAATAGTGATTGCCAATTATTGAGGTGAAATAGCGTGAAAATCAAAGTTCCAGCATCCAGCGCCAACCTGGGCCCGGGTTTCGACTCTATCGGGGTGGCTATTTCCTTGTACCTAACCATTGAAGTAATCGGGGAGAGCGATCACTGGCAGGTAGACCATAACTTAGGGTACCTGCCAAGCGGGAAAGACAATATGATCGTCCAGGCGGCTTTAAGCGTCAAGCCGGATTTAACCCCCCAGCACCTGCGGGTGGAATCAGACATCCCTCTGGCTCATGGCCTGGGCTCCAGTTCCAGCGCCATCGTGGGCGGGATTGAACTGGCCGACCAATTGGGGCAACTCAACCTGGTTCCCCATGAAAAAATTGAAATCGCGGCCCAACTGGAAGGGCATCCGGACAATGTAGCCCCGACCATTCTGGGCAGCCTGGTTGTCGGCTGCAAGGTCAACGGCCACTTTACAGCCGTCAAGGCCCCGGTACCGCCTTTTGCCATGATCGCCTACATCCCGGCCTATAACTTAAAGACCAGCGATGCCCGGGCCGTTTTGCCCAAGCAGCTTTCCTTTAAAGAGGCGGTTCAGGCCAGTGCCGTGGCCAACATGGCGGTAGCGGCCTTTTTTGCCCAGGATTATGAAAAGGCCGGGGAGTTAATGGAGGCTGACCTCTTCCATGAGCGCTACAGAAGCAAATTGGTGCCGGAACTGGAGATCATCCGCAATGTCGGCCATGAGCATGGGGCGGCAGCGACCTACCTGTCAGGAGCCGGCCCGACCATTATGAGCCTGGTTGAGCCCCAGCATATCAGCGACTTTGTCGACGCGGTCAGAGAGGCGGGCTTAAAGGATGAAATCCGCCGGCTAGAAGTTGCCCCGCGGGGTGCTTTTTGGCAGAAATAAGGAAGAAAAGGGCGGGCTGGACAGGAAAAGGAAGTTTTTGAGCAAAAATCTTGCCAAAAGGCTTGCATTCCTGTCGCATTCCTGTATAATAAATAAATGTCGGTTGACGAAAGTTAGCCGCAGCCCACTTGGGTCGTTAGCTCAGCTGGCAGAGCACCGGACTCTTAATCCGGGTGTCCAGGGTTCGATCCCCTGACGACCCATAGCGCTTTGGAGCTAGTTAAATAAACCCATTTGGGTCGTTAGCTCAGCTGGCAGAGCACCGGACTCTTAATCCGGGTGTCCAGGGTTCGATCCCCTGACGACCCATAGCGCTTTGGCGCTAGTTAAATAAACCCATTTGGGTCGTTAGCTCAGCTGGCAGAGCACCGGACTCTTAATCCGGGTGTCCAGGGTTCGATCCCCTGACGACCCATAGCGCTTTGGCGCTAGTTAAATAAACCCATTTGGGTCGTTAGCTCAGCTGGCAGAGCACCGGACTCTTAATCCGGGTGTCCAGGGTTCGATCCCCTGACGACCCATCGCGCTTCGGCGATAGTTAAATAAACCCA
>NZ_AZCR01000014.1:0-14162 GCF_001433875.1 Lactobacillus delbrueckii subsp. delbrueckii DSM 20074 = JCM 1012 | reverse complement strand
TTTGGGTCGTTAGCTCAGCTGGCAGAGCACCGGACTCTTAATCCGGGTGTCCAGGGTTCGATCCCCTGACGACCCATCGCGAGACATCATGCACACGCATGATGTCTTTTTTTACTTTTAGGCAAATATTTCAAGGCAGTTAAGGCCGGGTGAAATATTACAATGTTACAGAAAATATCTTCCCTGTAATCTATTCTTAACTGGACCGTTACTTTTTTGCTATGATTTTGAAATTTGGCTCTGTTAACATATAGACTGTCAAATGACATAAGAATAGCAAGAAGGAGTTTGCCAAAGGAGAAGTAACTTGGCAGACGAGAGCTTGCGACAAGCAAAGGAGAATTTTTTTGAACATCAAATCTAACGTACTTAAATCAGTATTTGCTGCAGGCTTGGCTTTGACTGGCGTGGCAGCGATCGGATTAGGCACGAACGGTCAAGCAGACGCGGCAACCATCGGTGACAGCGTAACGGTTGACTACATTGATGGGCAATCAATTGCAACTTGGTCAAATTACTACACTGCTACGGTTACCGGTTCCGTTAAGGACGGCAGCTCATGGAAGGTAGTTAAGACCGCCCGCGACGCTTCAGGTGAAAAGTGGTACAAGATCGGCAAGCGCCAATGGATCATGGCCAAGTACACCACTGAAGCATCAACTGCTTCAAACAGCACTTACAAAGCGAATACTACCAGCACTAACACTGCTAACAGCACGACCAGCTCAACTGGCACTGGCTACACTACGAGCTACAGCTCATCAGCAAATAACTACGGCTACGGCTCAAACTATAACTACAGCTACAGCGCGAATACTGGCGCAGCCAACACTTCCAGCTACAGCGCAAGCACGACCAGTTCAAGCACTTCTGCTTCAACTTCAACTGCTTCCGCAAGCACGACCAGTTCAAGCACTTCTGCTTCAACTTCAACTGCTTCCGCAAGCACGACCAGTTCAAGCACTTCTGCTTCAACTTCAACTGCTTCCGCAAGCACTTCCAGCTCAACTTCAACTTCTTCATCATCATCTGAAGAAGCAGCTAAGGCTTGGATCGCAAGCAAGGAAAGCGGCGGCTCATACACTGCCTCAAACGGTAACTACTACGGCAAGTACCAATTGAGCTTGAGCTACCTAAACGGTGACACTTCTGCCGCCAACCAGGAAAAGGTTGCCAACAGCTACGTTCAAAGCCGGTATGGTTCATGGACTGCAGCCAAGGCCTTCTGGCAAGCTAATGGCTGGTACTAATCAGCTGCTGGTCAAAGATGGTTCCTTTCGGGGAACCGTCTTTTTCTTTGCCTTTTTGTGGAGAAAAGAGCTGCTAAACAAGGTATAATAAAAGAGGTGGGATAGGATTTGAATTGAGAAACAGAGGTTCAAAGATGAAGAAATTTTTCGTAAGCGCGGCAGCTACTTTGGCAATCGGGACGGCTTTCGCGGCCAGCCAGGTAAGACCGGTTGCAGCCAGTAGCCGGCAGGCGGTTTTTACCCTGCCTAAGGGCTATACTAAGGCCAACTTGAAGAAGGCCTACTGGTACTCCAACTTGTCTAAGAGCCAGCAGAAGAAGTGGCTGAAAAACAAGAAGAACGCGGCTTGGCTGAAGAAGTGGCGGAAGATCAACGTTAAGGGGATGCAGGCCAATACTTTTGACCAAAGTTCCTGGTCAGAGTCCAGCAAGGACAACAAGACCATTGTTAAATTGACCAATGGCCACTTGAATACCAGTCAGTCCAAGACTATGGCAACCTACTCCCTCCGCTTGATCAACCAGGCCCGGGCCAAGCTGGGCCTGAAGAAGTGGAAGTACAGCAAGGGGACCCAGAAGCTGGCCTTGGAAATTTCCAAGGAATACGTGGCAAACAAGAAGACCATCGCCACTGGCCACTATGTGCCAGGGATTGTCCGGGCCACTAACCGGGTCGGCTTGAAATTGCCAAGCAACTACAACTATGTCGAAGACATGGCCGGCTTTAAGGACGGCAGTCAGGTGACCATGACGGCTATGAAGAAGGACATCTACTTTGGCTTGAAGACCATGATGTTTGGCTACCGCTATGCTAACCAGAGCAAGGTCAAGCAGCTGAGCCAGTACACGGAATGGGAGCACGCCGGGGACCTCATGAATACCCAGGGCGGCAAGTATGACGGCGACTGGGACTACTACGGCTTTAACGTCTCCTACACTAACGGTACTTACTCCATGCACTATATCGGGGTGCCATCCCACCTTAAGTGGGCCTACGGCGGCGCCTACTGGGGCAGCTTTAAGGCTTAGGGAAGAATAGACAAAAGAATAATGTGTAAAGAGGCTAAGCAATCAGCCTCTTTTTTCGTGCTGTTTTATTGGAGCAAGATCTGTTTTATATCTTTTGGCCAATAACTGGTCTAATTTTTTCAGCTTTTCATGTTAAATTTTCTCCTCAAAAGAAGTTAATAATCTAATTTTTGTAAGCCTTTTCTAAAAAGACGGCAAAGAAAGGGGGGAATGGTCTTAACATTGGTCTAATTTTCAACTATAGAAGCAGATTCAATTGGCAGTCTTGAAGTCCCGACAGCCGCCTACTACGGGGTCCAGGCTGAACGGGCCAGCCGGAATTTTGAAATTACGCACTTAAAGATGAGTCCAGTTTTTCTGAGCAACCTGGCCTTGATCAAAAAGGCAGCTGCCAGCGTAAACTTTGAAATTGGTCTACTCACTAAGCCGCAGGCTGACGTGATTAAAACTGCTTGCGATGAAGTGATTGCCGGCAAATTCGCGGCAGATTTCATCATCGACCCAATCCAAGGCGGGGCCGGGACTAGCGCTAACATGAACATGAACGAGGTTATTGCTAACCGGGCAAACGAGCTTTTAGGCGGCAAGCGGGGGACTTACGACCTGGTTCACCCTAACGACCAGGTCAACATTCAACATGGCCCAGTCTACCAACGACACCATTCCAACGGCTGACAAGATGACCACCATCCTGCTCAGTGAAAAGCTAGTCGCCAGCCTGGACAAGTTGGAAGCTTCTCTGCGGATCAAGGCAGATGAATTCTCTGACGTGATCAAGATGGGCCGGACCCAGCTGCAGGACGCCGTGCCGATGACCTTGGGTGACAGCTTTGCCGGCTACGCTTCAATGGTCAGCCGCTTAAAGAAGCGTTTGGAAAAAGCCACCATGGAAATGCACGAGATCAACCTAGGGGCAACGGCGATCGGGACTGGGATTAACGCTTCCCAGTATTACGAAGACCACATCGCCGGGCAGTTGAGCAAGCTCTTTGGCTTTGAGCTCAAGCAGGCCGACGACCTCTTTGACGCTACGGAAAACCTGGACTCCTTCGTGGAAGTATCTGGTGCCCTTAAGGCCTGCGCCATCAGCCTGTCCAAGATGTCCAACGACCTCCGTCTTTTGTCTTCCGGCCCGCGTTGCGGTTTTGCCGAAATCAACCTGCCAGCCAAGCAAAACGGGTCTTCCATCATGCCGTGCAAGGTCAACCCGGTTATCCCAGAAGTTGTCAGCCAGGCGGCCTTCCTGGTCTGCGGCCACGACACCACCATCACCATGGCGGCAGAAGCCGGGCAACTGGAACTGAACGCTTTTGAACCAGTTGTCTTCTATCAGCTTTTCGAATCCTTTACGGCTTTGACCGGGGCAGTCGATACCTTGGTAGAAAACTGCATTACGGGCATCACCGCCAACAAGGGCCGCTGCAAGCAGCTCAAGGAAGGTAGCGTCGGCATCGCCACGGTTCTTTGCCCATACATGGGCTACCAGCTCTCAGCTAAGATGGCCCTTAAGGAAAAGTGCAGCGTCCGGGAACTGGTCTAAAAATAAGCGTTATGGATCCATTGAAAAAAGCCCTGGCAGATGTTAAATTGTGTTTTAAAGCGAACACAGTTAAGCATGGAAAAGCAAGAAAGAGATGGCTGACCAAAATGCTAAAAAGAGAACGGCTTGACCAAGTCATGAATATGGTTACTGAGCAAAATTACATATCAGTCGCGGATTTAGCCAAGAGCCTGCAGGTTTCAGAAATGACGATCCGCCGCGACTTCTACCAGTTTTACAGTCTGTATGGCATCGATGAACTGGTTACCAATTCCCAAGTTTCCGCAGATGTCCTGAAATATTACCAGCAATATACTTCGGTGCGGACAAATATTGAAGCATAAAAAAGGCGTTGACAGAAAAATCTGTCAACGCTTTTTAGCTTGTTTAACTTTAATTGCTTAAACTCGGATGGGCACTTCAATGCTTTTCGCTGAGCCAGCACCAGCCCCCAAAGAGGAGGGCCCAGCTGGCGGCCAGACTTGCCCCGAAGACATCAGCCGGAATAAAGAAGAGGCTGAAGAAGATGACCAGGAAGAAGGCGATGGTCAAAGGACTGGAGAGCTTGTAAAAAGGCATCTTGAAGCCGGCAGCTATGAAGTCGCTGGATTCCCGGTACTTGCGGTGGGCCAGCAGGGCCAGAACATAAACCAGGATGTACATGTCACTCGTTGCCCCGGCCACCGTGCCAAAAACTTCAATAGCCGTGCTGGAGAAGCTCATGATTGGCACGATCAGCATTAAGGCAACGGAGATCACGATCCCAGCGGCTGGCACGCCATTTGCTGAAATCTTGGCGAAGTGCTTTTTCAAAAAGGAATCCTTAGGCGCTTCTTCAGCCAATTGGAAGAAGTGGCGGCCAGCTGAAAAGATCCCGGAGTTAAGAGAAGAAGCCGCGGCGGTCAATACGACGAAGTTGAAGACTGAAGCAACAGCATTAAAGCCGGCGATCTTGAAGACCTGGACGAAAGGACTTGTCCCGCTGGTAATTTTTCCCCAAGGGATGACGCACATGATTACGGCTAAAGTAGCGATGTAGAAAAGAAGGATCCGGAGCAGGGTTTCGTTGACGGCCTTCTTGATGACCTTCTTCGGGTTCTTGGCCTCGCCAATGGTAATCGTCACGAATTCAATCCCGGCAAAGGAGAAGAAGACCATCGGGAAAGCGGTGAAGAAGGCGTACTTGCCTTTTGGCAAAAGTGAGAAGCTGCCGGTGAAGTTGCTGAGGCTGGCGTGACCAACCGGAGTTTTAGCATTCGCGGCAACCATGATGATCCCGGTTACGACCAAGGAGATGATGGTGATGATCTTGATCATGGCAAACCAGAATTCAGTTTCGCCAAAAAGCTTGGCCGCCGTCAAGTTGAGCAGGGTCAAGAGGCCTAGGACGCTAACTTCAATCAGCCAGGCGGGCAGGCCGGGCAGCCAGTACTGGACATAGGTTGAAACGGCCGTCAGCTCTGCCATGCAGGCAAAGAGGATGCCGATCCAGTAGGTCCAGCCGGCAAAGCGGCCAGCCGCCTCACCCAGGTATCTGGTGATGAAGGAGACGAAGGTGTGGCTGTTGGAGTCAAAATAGAACATCTCTCCTAAGGCCCGCAAGAGGAAGAAGAAAAAGAGGCCCATGATGGCGTAGATAAAAATAACTGAGGGACCAGTGGCGGAAATCGTGGTCCCGGCCCCCAAGAAGAGGCCAGTACCGATCGTGCCGCCAATGGCAATCATCTGCACGTGCCGGTTGGACAAGGAGCGGATAGTCCCGTCCGTGTTTTCAATGTTGCGGTCTTCCATAAAGCAAGTCCTTCCTACTAAAGCAACTAGAAAAAACAAAAGTAAAATTAAAATCAAATAAGGATTTATGGTTTTACAATATAAGCTTCAGTCTTTTTTTGTAAAGATAAAATCCTTTAAGAAAGGGCAAAAAAAGCAGGTTGTCAAAACAAAATTAATTTGACAACCTGCTAAAACTAAAAACGTTTTGTTTTGACCGGGTTAGACTAAAGAAAATTAAGTCACCCTGAGTAATTACCTTTTCGGCTTTTTCTTACAGCTCTTCGTCCTTGGTCAATTCGTAGATGGCTTCCGCGTAGATAGCGATGGACAGGATCAAGTCGTCCAGCATCATGAATTCGTTGGCCGCGTGCATAACCATTGGGCCGTTTTCCGGCTGGGCCCCAAAGGCAACCCCGCGTTCAAAGAGGCGGCCGTAAGTCCCGCCGCCGATGACGACTTCGTGGCCCGGCTTGCCGGTCTGCTTTTCGTAAACCTTGAGCAAAGTCTGCACCATTGGGTCGCTGCCTGGCACGTAGTGCGGTTCTTCAAAGCCGTTGTAAGTGACATCCAGGATGCCGCTGAACTTGTCCATAACCTGCTTGATCATGGTGTCCGGGTCAGTCCCTTGCGGGTAGCGGACATTGTTCAAGAGGCTAGCCTTGCCGGCGTGTTCGTAGTCGAACATGGACGGGCTGCTGGCCAGATCGCCCATCAGATCATCGTGGTGGAAAATGCCCAGCTTCTTGCCATAGAAGTCTTCGTGTTCCACTTCAGCCAGGAAGTGGAGGAAGTTCTTGTCCCGGCCGGCAAAAGCGTATTGGTCCAGGAAGAGGGCCAGGAAGGTTGCTGAGTTCTTGCCGACTTGCGGAGCTGAAGCGTGGGCCCCTTGGCCGATCAAGACGATATCGGCGCTTTCGTCATTAATTTCAAATGATCCGTCCAATTCCTTGTCTGCCAAAAAGCTTTCGTAAGCCAATTTAACAGCTTCCAGGTCAGGTCCGGAGATAGTAGCCCGGGTAACCTGCGGAGTCACGTTAGTGGCAATCCCGGCCTTGAACTTGTCTAAAACATAGTCGCCCTTAGTATCATCGTTCTTGAAGCTGAATTCCAGGGTGAAGATCCCTTGTTCACCATTGATGATCGGGTATTCAGCGTCTGGTGAGAAGACGATGTCTGGAGTCGGTTCGTGCTTCAAGTAGTAGTCGATCCCGACCCAGTTGGTTTCTTCGTTGGTCCCTAAGACGAAGTCGATCTTCTTCTTTGGCTTAAAGCCAGCTTCCTTGAGCAAAAGCATCCCGTAGTAGGCAGCTAAGCTTGGCCCCTTGTCGTCAGCGCTGCCCCGGCCGTAGATCCGGCCTTCGTCATCAATTTCCATCTTGAAGGGGTCCCGGGTCCAGCCTTCACCAGCTGGCACTACGTCCATGTGGCCGATGATGCCCAGGCGCTTGTCGCCTGCACCGAAGTTGACCCGGCCGGCGTAGTTGGCGAAGTTTTCCGTGTCAAAGCCGTCCCGCTTGGCAAAGCTGAGGAACTTGGTCATGGCGTCAACCGGACCCTTGCCAACTGGGTATTCTTCCGTGGCGTTTTCCAGGTCTTCGGAAGAGTCAATGGCGATCAATTCCTCTAAGTCTTTTAAGATCGCGTCCTTCTTGGCTTCCGCCAGTTCTTTAAAGTTTAAGTCCATCTTTTTCTCCTAATGTTTATTTTCAATGCCTGCTGTTTTTTGAAATTAGTTACAATAAAGTAACTAACCACCTAAATAAAATTCTATCAATCTTCGCCAGCCCTGGCAAACAAGACGCCAAGCAAAAAAGCCGCCTTCCGGCAGCTTTATCGGCGGTATTTAGTTGCCGCGATATCAATCACTCTTTCAGTAAAGACCACTGGGATCGACTGGGGGTCGACCGGCAGGCCCTGGGCCAGGTTCTTGCCCGGCAGGACGATGACCTTCTTAAAGTACTTCTTCAAAGGCGTGTCCGGGTTCATGGTGACCAGGTAGCTGTGCTTGAAGTGGGAAATCGACTTGGGCAAGGGCGATGAGCCAAAAAGCTTGGAAATCCCTGAAACTGAATAAAAGACCGCTGTGGAGTTCTCATCGCTTAGCGGGAAGAGGTGCTCGCCAGCTGCCAGGTTGTCCCCAAAGTAGGTCGACTTGCCCAGATCCCGCATCCCCATGCTGAGCAGCCTGGCCGGCAGTTCAGAATAGTAGATCCCGAAAATAAAGTTGGTCGAGCTGGTCGCCAGGACTTCCGCCAATTCTTCCGCGTCCTTTTCATTTGCTGTCCAGACCCGGTTGATAGCGTCATGGTAGTCATCCAGGTATTCGCTGCTTGAAACCGCCGCCTCCTGGCTCTCTTGCTTCTTGATGTAGGTCAGCAGCTGGAACTTGAATTCTTTAAAGCCGGAATAGCCCATCTTCTGGCAGAAGCGCTGAACGGAAGCCAGGGAAGTTCCCGCTTCTTCAGCCAGGTGGTTGATGGTCAGCGACTCAACATTGGTCAAGTCGGAGGTCATTCTCTTCATGATTTTCCGGTCAGATTTGGAGAGCTCAGAAGTCTCAACCGTGAAAAAATTGGTAATGTCCATTTATATCCCTACTTTTGATAAATTTGCTTTGATTTTATCACAATAGTGATAAAAATGGCTAGCCGTCCAAAAAGAATATACCTTATTTCCCGGTCAAGTCCTGGTAGGCCAGTTTCCCGACCGCGTTCTGGGCCAAAAGGATCTGCTCGCGCTCTTCCAGGCCCGTGTAATGGCTCATGAAGCAGATGTCATAGTAACTGTCTCCGGCAAAAATCCGGGCCGCGTCATGCTCCGTGTCTTCCAGTTCCCCGGTCTTGCTGTAAGAGCAGCCCTCGGGCAGGTCCTGGAGGAGCTTGTTAACGGACTCCTGGTAAAAGAGGGCCTTCTGGCAGACCTGGCCAAAAGGAGACGGGTCAGCTAAGAGCCGCTCTAAGAGCTCCAGGGCAGTTTCAGCGGAAAGGTAGTTTTCCCGGTCAGTCACTTCCATCAAGTACCGGCCCAGGTGAAGATGGGCAAATTCTGCTTCAAACCAGGCGGCCATCTTGGTAAAGCCGATAAAATCGATCAAAAAGTTGGTGGCCGTGTTGTCCGAGTCTGACAGCATCAATTCCAAAACGTCCCGCAGCATCCAGTCCCTTTGGGCCAGGTGGCAGAGCATCCCGCCCTCAACGATCTTGTCTTCCGGGACATGGACCATCTGAATTAAGTCCTGCGGGTGGGCCTGGTAGTAGCAGGCCACGGCCAGCTTGATCAGGCTGGCTGACTTGAATTCTTCCCCGGCTAAGGGGCCGGCGTAGAGGACGCCGGTCTTGTCTTTGATCAAAAGGGCGGTTTTCCCTGGCAGGGGGGGCCAGGATGTCAGCAATCTTCTTAAAATCCAACATTTTATCTCACCACGATATTATCGCCGAAGCATTCGGCGTAACTATTCAAATCCGGGTCCTGGTCAACCATGAAGATGGCGTCCAGGTCGGCAAAAATCGTATTCGGGTTGGCCCGGTAGAAGGCGCAGGCTGCCGCCAAAGACTCAATTGACTCAATCATGCTGCCGACCATGGTTGGCACCCCCCGGCTTTCGGCTAAGTCGTTGATTTTCTGGGCTTCAGATAAGCCGCCCGTCTTCATCAGCTTGATGTTGATGTAGTCGCAGGCATTTTTGGCCAAAACTCTTTGGGCATCCTCGTAGCTTTCCACGGATTCATCCGCCATGATCGGGTAAGGGGAGTGGCGGGTCAAGTAAGCCATGGAATCCAGGTCCCAGGCCGGGACCGGCTGCTCGATAAAGTCGATCAAAAGGCCCTGCTTGTGCCAGTATTCTGCCGCCTGCATGGTCTGACGGACATTCCAGGCCTGGTTCATGTCTAAGCGCAGGTGAACCATAGGACCAGCCGCGTAGGCCAGGTCTTCGACCAGCTTGATGTCCCGCTTTAAATGGCCAGCCCCCAATTTCAGTTTAAGGGTCTTGAAGCCCTGATCGACCATCTTCTGGGCGTTAGCGATCATTTGCTCAGCCTTGCCGATGCTGATGGTGTAGTCGGTCTCCACGCTGCCGCCCTTGCCGCCTAAGAGTTGGGAGAGGGTGAGGCCAAAAAGGTTGGCCCGGGTATTGTAGAGGGCGATTTCGACCGCGGCCTTGGCCGGGGCATTGTGGACGATGGAAGTCTTGACCGTGTTTAAAAGTTCCTTCCAGTCGGTCAGGTTCTTGCCCAAGACGAGAGGCTTGATCGTTTCTTCAATAACGGCTCGGGCGCTGGACAAGCTGTCCCCGGTCACTTTTTCATTAGGGGTGCAGGTACCGATACCCGTTACTCCGTTAGCCAGTCGGACCGTCACCCGGACGGCGTTGACGGCGTCAACCCGGTGCAGGGATGTGACGAAGGGCTGCTTTAAGGGAATCTGCTTAATGTCGACCTGCAGGTCTGCAATCGCCAATTGTTCAGCCATTTTTTCCTCCTTGTTTATTTTCCTGTTTCTTTATTTTTCTTTTTTCTCCTGTTTCTTTATTTTTCTTTTTTCTCTTTATATTTTTCCTACTTGTCAAAAAGCAGTTCATAGGCCCGCCGCTCCGGGTCGACCGAGTCGCTGGTCACCGTAATGATGCCCCGGTAGACAAAGCCCAAATTGTCAGCCAGGTGCTGGACGGCCTGGTTCTGCTTGCCCGTATCCAGGCGGAAGCTCTTAATTCCATTTTCTTGGCCAAAAGCAATTACTTTTTTCAGCAAAAGCTGGCTGAGCACCTGTCCGCGGAAATCATTCTTAATGGCGAAGCGGTGCAGAGCCCAGTAGGGAGAACTTCCCACCCAAATCGGGACTTCATAGTTGGGGTCAAAGTCGGTCGCGGCCATATATGCGGCGACTTGCCCATCTTTAAGTAAAACCCAGCCCTGGCGGTTGTCCAGGTCTTCTTCAATGCTGGCCCGGTTAGGGTAGCCTTCTTGCCACTGGCTGGAGTTTTGCGCCTTCAAAAGGGCCTTGGCGTCTTTGATGATGGCGACAATGTCCTCTAGGTCCCGGCTTTCTGCCTTTCTGACTAAGGTTTCTTCAGTCATCTTAAGCCTCGTTGATGTGGTCTCTTAAGTAGCTGTATTGCATGGCGTCTTCCAGCTGGCTGGTGTCCACGCCTAAAACTTGGGCCAGGGCATAGGCAAAAGCCCAGGAAGTAGCCGGCCCCCGGCTGGTGACCAGCTTGTGGTCCTCGTCAATGACAGCTGGGGTGTCGACGTAGGTGCTGGCCGGGTTTTCACTGGCAACTTGTTCTTTAAAGTCCGGGTGGCTGGTCCACTTGGCTTCTTTTAAAAAGCCGTACTTAGACAAGGCGATCGGGGAGGCGCACATGGCGGCGTTCCACTTGCCGGCCGCGAAGCGCTGCTTCATCAGCCCGGCCAGCTTCTCGCTTGCTCTTAGGTGTTTGGCGTTCGGGGCCCCGCCCGGGAAGGCGACCAAGTCGTAGTCAAGTAGGGATTCGTCCACTAACTTGTCGCAGGTAAAGCGGATGTCGTGTCCGCCAGTGATGGTCAAGTTGTCCAGAGCCACCATATCGCAAGGGATGCCCAGCCGGCGCAGGACGTCGACCTGGCTTAAGCCTTCGATTTCTTCACATCCATCTGAAAAAACAATTGCTGCAGTTGGCATAGTTTTCTTCTCCTTTTTTCTAAAAATCACTTGCTCGTGCTTTTAATTTCTTGTTAATGATTTGCTACCTCCTATTGTACAAAATTGCGGTCAGCTTGTCGCTGAAAGCGGGCTATTTTCAGCAATTTGCAATTGCCTGCTGTGATCGTTTAAAATGGATACGGCTTTTTTCTTTGGAAAAATAAGCAAATCAGTGAAAAAAACAGAAAAGAGCAAACAATGCAGTTCATTTACCTCATTATCTTAGGCGTCCTGGCCGGCATCGTGGCGGCGGTAGCCAGCATGGCGTCGCTTGTCTCTTACCCGGGCCTGCTCCTCTTCGGCCTCAGCCCGGTCAGCGCCAATATGACCAATACGGCGGCCCTGCCCTGGTGACGACCGGCTTTGGCTCCTTGTCCTCCTGCTTAAAGGAGATGCGGGGGCACTGGGGGGAGCTTTGGCGCTATGCCTTCTTCCAATTGACCGGGGCCTTAATTGGGGGCTGGCTTTTAGTCCAGTTCCCGGGAAAAATCTTTCAAAAATTAGTGCCCTTTTTTGTCCTTTTTCAGCTGGCCTGCTCCTTTACAGCGGCCGGCAAAAGCAGCCAAAGCAGGCGACCAAGCTGGGAAGAATCGGGGCTTATTTTGGCTTGTTCGTGGCCGGGATCTATGCCGGCTACTTTGGGGCGGCGTCGGGCGTTTTGACCTTGATCTTTTTGACGGCTTTAAGTGACTCTTCTTTTGTCGTCATCAACGCCATTAAGAGTGTGATCGGTTCTTTAGCCAACCTGGTGGCTCTGGCGCTATTTGCCTTTAAGGGTGGGGTCAATTGGCCAGTAGCTTTTCCTTTGGCGATTAGCCTCTTTATTGGTGGCTATTTCGGGCAAAAAATGATTAAATATCTAAAGCCTGCCTGGCTCAGGTGGATCACGGCTTGCTTCTCGGTTCTTTTGGCCGTTTACCTGGGCTGGCGGGCCTGGGGTTAACTACCCAAGTCAGGCAAAGTAAGTTAGAATAGTTATTGATTGATTTAAGGAGGACGGGCATGAAAACTGAAGTTTATCTGGTCAGACATGGGGAAACGCTTTTTAACCGCCTGGACAAGGTACAGGGTTGGTGCGATACCCCCTTGACCATCAAAGGAATTGACGATTTAAAGAAGACGGCTGCCGCCCTCTCTCAAATTCATTTTGACAACATGTATTCGTCAGACTTGAAGCGGGCGATTGACACCGTCCACTTGATGAAGGACGCCAACCAGGTGTCTAAGATTGGTAAGATCAAAAAGCTGCCGGAATTCAGAGAAGTTTTTTACGGTTCTTTTGAAGGCGGCAGCATCGATGATATCTGGCTCAGTGTTTCTAAAGCCGCGGGCATTCCAGCAACCACTGACGTAAAGAAGATCATCGATACCATCGGCATCTACAAGTTCCGGGAAGTCACTAAAAAGGCTGACCCCCTCCATTTGGCCGAAAGCACGGAAGAACTGGAAACCAGAATGTGCCGGGCCATCAAGGTCTTGAGAAAAGAGACCAGCGGCGAAGGCCGGGTCTTGCTGGTTTCCCACGGGGACTTTATCAAGACCCTGGGGATCAAGTACTGGAAGGAAAGCGACGGCCTGCATGACATCACCTTCCCGGACAACGGCAGCGTCAGCCGGGGGATTTTGGACGAAGAAGGCAATTTTGAAATTGTCGACTACAACTGCAAGGCTGAAGATTTATGAACAAGGAGACAGACTAGAAGATGAAGTGGGATACGCACACTTTTACGCTCGTTTTGCTGGTGATAGTGGGCCTGTGGGAATTTGCCCGGGGCTATAACATCCAGCGGATGGGGAAGAAGGACAGCCTGCCAGCCAAGTCCTACTACCTGACCGGGGCCGGCATCCTGGCCGTGGCCATTTATTACGCGGTAAAGTTGTGGGGCTAATATGAACGTTCATTCCTGGTGGGTTCCTTATGCCATCTTACTTTTCGGCATCTGGGATTTAATTACTGGTATCACGCGCCTGCGCCGGCAGAAGCAGGGCGTCAAGCAGAAGGGGCTGGGGGGCAAGGCTTTTGTCCTATTAGGCATCCTCTTCATCATTACTGGAATCTGGGCTTTTTGGCTCTAGGAGGCAAAAAATTATGGCAAAGTTGGCACTGCTGAGGCATGGGGAAAGCCAGGCCAATGCGGCAAATGTATATACAGGCTGGAATGACGTTCCCTTAACGGATAAGGGCCGGCGGCAGGCCTGGGCAGCAGGGGAGAAATTAAAAGAAGTCGGGGACTTTTACCCGACTATGATTCACACCTCTCTTTTGTCGAGGGCAATTGAGACGGCGAACATCGCGGCCGAAGCCGCGGGCTTTTTATACCTGCCGGTTGCAAAGACCTGGCGGCTGAATGAACGCCACTACGGGGCCCTGCGGGGCCTGGACAAGGACGTGTCCAGGAAGATTTTCGGCAAAGAGCAGGTTTTAGAGTGGCGGCGGGGCTTTGACGCGGTTCCGCCAGCGCAAGGGTCACCAACTATCGACCGCCGCTATTGGGGAGTGGACCCTCAGCTTTTGCCAAGAGCGGAGAGCCTGCACCAGAGCCAGCTCCGCCTGTTGCCTTACTATGAAGACGAGGTGGCCAGCCGCTTAGTGGCTGGGGAAGACCAGCTGATCGTGGCCCATGGCTCCAGCCTGCGGGCGCTGATCAAATATTTAGAAGACATCAACAATGTGGATATCCTCAAGCTGGAGGTGCCTAACGCTCAGGCCATTGTCTATGACTTTGACCAGGAGCTGAACATTGTGGATAAGATGATCACCAACTGATTACAAAAACAGGCTGAGGCCTGTTTTTTATTTTGCCTTTTTTTCTGGTTCAGTATAAAAACTTGTGTAAATGACTGAGAGACTTAGAAAGCTTTCCGCGATAGTTCCATTAACCGCAGGAAGAA
>NZ_AZCR01000139.1 GCF_001433875.1 Lactobacillus delbrueckii subsp. delbrueckii DSM 20074 = JCM 1012 | reverse complement strand
CAAACTACCAGGTCAGTGTGGCCTTGAACTTCGTTAGGAGCCTTACCACCGATACGGCCGATAGTCCCCAAGTATGGCTTGAAGCTGTCTTCAACGATACCCTTGCCCAGGTATGAGGACATCATTGGCATCTTGAACTTGTCAGCAAATTCCTTCAATTCTTCGGCAGCGCCTGAAGCACCCAAACCGAAGTAAACAACTGGGTTCTTAGCTTCCTTGATCAACTTAGTTGCGGCTTCAATTGATTCAGCAGTTGGAGCAGCGTAGTTGTCAGCAACGTGGTTGCTTGCGGAAACGCGGTAGTTGTCTTCGATTTCTTGCCAACCGAAGTCCTTAGGAATTACCAAAACAGCTGGACCCTTCTTT
>NZ_AZCR01000138.1 GCF_001433875.1 Lactobacillus delbrueckii subsp. delbrueckii DSM 20074 = JCM 1012 | reverse complement strand
GGATTTTTTGTGCTCTAATCCAGTGAAAACGATTTTTCTTACTGGATCGGAACAGTGTTCAGTTTAATTTTACAATCGGCGGCCTAAAAAATACTGTTAACAGAATGTTATAGATATCTATCGACAGGATTTAGTTTACAACCATAAAAAGGATTATCGGCGTCGGAGATAATCCTTTCTTTGTGTTCGAGTTTTTGATGTTTTATGAATGATTAGTCCATATCTATATTATTTGGAAAGTGGGCTAAGCGTTCATCTTCAACACCGATTTCATTTTCAATTTCAAGCAAACGATTGTATTTTTGGTTCAGTATAAAAACTTGTGTAAATGACTGAGAGACTTAGGAAGCTTTCCGCGATAGTTCCATTAACCGCAGGAA
>NZ_AZCR01000137.1 GCF_001433875.1 Lactobacillus delbrueckii subsp. delbrueckii DSM 20074 = JCM 1012 | reverse complement strand
GTCACGTCTTTGACATCATAACGGACAGTATCTGGAACAACTTCACTTGGGTCCGGTTTGCCAATGGAGATGGCCATCACTGGAATGTATTGTTCTGGGTCCAGGCCAAATTCTGCTGCAGCCTTGCTTGCATCATAGCCAGCCATTGGGTTGGTTTCGTAGCCGTGTTCACGGGCAACCAGCATCAGTTGCATGGCAACGAGTGAGGCATCAACCATTGCGTCTGCAACTAACATTTGCCGGTCAGCCTTTTCGTAAAGTGGAAGGAAGGTGTTAACCGCGGCATCGCGTGCTTCTGGAGTTACCTTCTTTTCTTCTACCATGCCATTCCACAGGTCACGATACTTCAGATATGACTTAGTGTTACCGAAAACCATGATCGTG
>NZ_AZCR01000136.1 GCF_001433875.1 Lactobacillus delbrueckii subsp. delbrueckii DSM 20074 = JCM 1012 | reverse complement strand
CGCATGCCCAGCTGTCAAAAAGAGCAGTGCACACATTCGTGGCCTTGAAATGGCCATTAACAATATTCTGAGCGCTGAAGAGACGTGCCAGACAGCTTTAAAGGAGATGGCCAAGCTCGCTCCCAAGCGTGATCTGGAGATCCTTAAAAGCATTCCTGGCATCGCCGAAAATACTGCCTTGAGAATTATTAGTGAGCTTGGAGATATCAGACGCTTTAACAACCCCAACCAATTAAATGCCTTCGTCGGTGTTGATCCTCAGGTTTATGAATCTGGCAATCTCACAGCCCACCTATCAATTTCAAAGCGTGGGACAGCTATTGGCAGAAAGGTGCTGTACTTGGCCATAAACCAAATCCAGTCGGCTAAGAAAGCTGGAAACCTTTGTCATA
>NZ_AZCR01000135.1 GCF_001433875.1 Lactobacillus delbrueckii subsp. delbrueckii DSM 20074 = JCM 1012 | reverse complement strand
GTGCTCAATCTCTGGGAAAGTGAGCTGAATGGCTTTGTGCAGTCTATTCTTGTTGGTTATCAGATCGTGCGAAGCCTGCTCGTAGATGCGGTTGTTGGCCATCAATTCTTGATATTCTTCGCTTTGAACATAGGCCAGCCGTTGCGGGTGCTCAGACTGCATCTTGGCGAGATACATTGCATCAAGCTTATCGGTCTTGTTCTGGTGCAGGTCATCCTTTGTCTTTCTTTTGGCTTCCAGCGGGTTCATCATGACATAGCGCAATTCGTGCATGTCCAAGAACGCTTGGAGTCTTCTGGAGTAGACGCCAGTTGCTTCAAAAACAATTTGCGGGTTGGTAACCTGTTTAAGGTCATCTAGCAGCTGATTGAAGCCTACCATATCGTTGGAGATGGCATAGTCATTAACTTTTTGGC
>NZ_AZCR01000134.1 GCF_001433875.1 Lactobacillus delbrueckii subsp. delbrueckii DSM 20074 = JCM 1012 | reverse complement strand
CATGTACTTCGGGAGGCGTGAAATGAAAGCGTTGGTGAACCTTTCCATCTGCTCTTCTGTCGGTTGGAAGATCTCTTTCACGCTCTCGAACATGGCTTCTACCAGGATCTGAAGGGAGTGATGGAAAGTTATGTCCGCAAGCTCGTTTATCATGCAGTAAAATAGCCCGCCCATAGTCCTATCGTCTTCATCATCGCGCTTCTCAACTGACATGAACATGTAGCGCAGAAAGACGAAAGCCGTATGGGCAGTCAATGCATCATATGAGAGGCCATGGTATTCAGTGCCAAGCTTCAAGAAACTCTTGTAGGTCTTGAAGAAAACCTCGATGTCCCATCTTTTGCCGTAAATTCTGATGATTTCATTTTCATCGATCGTCATGTCCGTGCAAATGAGAGCGATCCAGTCTTTGCGGTTGGAGCGATTTCTTACGCAGACT
>NZ_AZCR01000133.1 GCF_001433875.1 Lactobacillus delbrueckii subsp. delbrueckii DSM 20074 = JCM 1012 | reverse complement strand
GGATCAAACATTGTTTGACCCGCACACTGCGAAACTTTGTTCAGTTTTCAAAGTACCAACTTGCGTCTTAGTGACGCAACGCTTTATATCTTACTCGCTTGATTGATTCTTGTCAACAGCTTTCTGATATTTTCTTTTTGTCTCCGCGAGACTTGCTTGCCTCACGCGGCGACAAGTATTAGTATACTAGCTTTTTCTGATTCGTCAAATTTGCTTTTTCATTCGTTTTATGATTGGCGCACCCGGCAGAGTTGTTGTTGCTCAGCTTTCTCCTTCAGCGGCAATAAATCGGATTAACAGCATTTCTCCTTCTTTTAACAAAGTATTGTTCTTATTTCGCTTGCTTTTCCCGAAAAAAGCAGAGAAAATTTCTGCGATTTTTTGGTTCAGTATAAAAACTTGTGTAAATGACTGAGAGACTTAGGAAGCTTTCCGCGATAGTTCCATTAACCGCAGGAA
>NZ_AZCR01000132.1 GCF_001433875.1 Lactobacillus delbrueckii subsp. delbrueckii DSM 20074 = JCM 1012 | reverse complement strand
TTGTAGTTTAAGATCTTCCGAGGAAGAGAGTTGCACCATACCTCGATCTTAGCAATATCTTCCACACTATACTTATCCATACGGTCTCCCTTGGGAATATAGCGTCTGATAAGCCCGTTGTGCCGTTCTACGCTGCCTTTATCACAGGATGTATAAGGGTGAGCGTAGTACACAAGAGTCTTGGAAACTTGCTCAAGATCGGATAGATCTGCGAACTCAGATCCGTTGTCGGTTGTGATAGACTTAAAGATTTGATTCCATTTGGATCCGTAGTACTCTCGAAGCTTATCAAATGCCTTCATAACGCTAGCTGAGGTCTTATCCTCGATCTTGATCATGAAGAACTGACGCGTCTTTCGTTCGCACAGAGTAAGCAACACATCATCGTCCTTAGTCTTGTGTCCAAGAACCAGATCGCATTCCCAGTGACCAAAGTCCTTACGGCTTTCGATTCTAGGACTACGTTCATCGATGCTTCGTCCCAGGATACGCTTGTTTACACG
>NZ_AZCR01000131.1 GCF_001433875.1 Lactobacillus delbrueckii subsp. delbrueckii DSM 20074 = JCM 1012 | reverse complement strand
AATGCTTCTGCCTTGTCTTCTGAGTGGCCGGATGCACCTGAAGCCGCGTCAATTTCCAAACCAAACTTTTCAGCAAAGTATGAGAATGGGTGCAGAGCTTCTGCGTGGTAGTACTTCACGAATTCTGGGTCATCCAGAGTGTTAAGTTCAGTTGAGTAAGCCATGTGCTTAGTGTACTTAACGTCGATGAAGGCCGGGCCGTCCATCTTCTTCCATTCTTCTACAGCGGCTTGGAATTCAGCCTTGTCGTGAACAGTGAAGGCCTTCATGTTCATACCTTCAGCAACCTTTGCCCAGTCGTTGTCTGGAATGATAACACCTGACAGAGGTTGGTTGGATTCGTCACGCTGTTCTGCTTCGATGAAGCCCAAAGTTTCGTTAGTGAAGACAACAGTCAATACGTGCATGTTGTAGCGAGCCAAAGTAAGCAGTTCTTCGCTCATCATCGCGAAGCCACCGTCACCGGCCAAGTGCCATACTTCACGGTCTGGCATTGCAGTTGCGGCTGCAATGGCAGCTGGTGAGCCGTAACCCAT
>NZ_AZCR01000130.1 GCF_001433875.1 Lactobacillus delbrueckii subsp. delbrueckii DSM 20074 = JCM 1012 | reverse complement strand
TTGACTTCGCTTATTTGTTTGGATCAAACATTGTTTGACCCGCACACTGCGAAACTTTGTTCAGTTTTCAAAGTACCAACTGCGTCTTAGTGACGCAACGTTTTATATCTTACTCGCTTGTTTGATCCTTGTCAACAGCTTTCTGATATTTTCTTTTTGCCTTCAATTGCCTTTCTTTACGAAAGCGCTTCTTGCTTGCCTTGAAGACATTTAATACTTTACCTTGTTTTTTCTTTTTCGTCAACTTTTGCCTTTTAATTGTCTTTTCTGCCAAACGCCAGGAGGTGTTGTAAAGTTTTTTCCTTTTTTGTTTTTCAAAATCCTCGCGCACTTTTGGAAAAATTGCTTTTTCGGAAAAATCGTTCGGATTTTATACCTTTTCTAGGTTAAATGCATAAAAAGTTTTTTGAATTTTTTTGTTTTTTCAACTTTTTTACGGGTTGAAAGTAAAAAAAGAAGCAGCCAAATGACTGCCTGATATGACCCCCGAAATTAGGACACTAATTTCGGGGGTTATTTTCATGACTAAATACACTAAAGAAATCAAACTTGCT